>NZ_JBDYKL010000007.1:0-132606 GCF_040012415.1 Sanguibacter sp. 25GB23B1 | reverse complement strand
CCGCCGGACCACTGGTCCGGCGGGGCTTCGACGCGAGCAATCCTGGTGGAGTGCTCAGACGTTACGGGTGACCTTTCCTGCCTTGAGGCAGGAGGTGCACACGTTGAGGCGCTTGGGTGCACCGTTGACGATTGCGCGAACGCGCTGGATGTTGGGGTTCCAGCGGCGCTTCGTGCGCACGTGCGAGTGCGAGATGCTGTGCCCGAAGCTCGGGCCCTTTGCGCAGACGTCGCAGTTGGCAGCCACGGTCTCTCCTGATCGTCATGCACGCCGCGAGGCGGCGAATTCAATGGTCTGTGGGCTGCGGAGCGACACTGCACCGCGCATGAGACGTCCATGCAGGTGAGATTCAGAGCGATCCGCGAATGCCCGAGTACTTCCGGGCAACCTCGATAGGGTAGCCGGTTCTGGGCACCAGACTCAAGTTGTGCTGCGAGACGGGTCGTTCAGCACTGCTGGTGCGAGGTCTGTGGGACGCCGCGCGCAGCACCTCTTCCGATCTGCGCGATCATATGACGTCGGGCGAACGTCGCACCGGATCACGGACGAGGAGGCGCGTGTGGCAGAGGTCGGGACGGCTCACGGCACGCTCACCGCGGACGCGCTCCGGGCGTGGGTCCGCGGCGCTGCAGAGCTGTTGACGCTCGCTCGACCCGTGATCGACCGGGCCAACGTCTTCCCGGTCGCGGACGCGGACACCGGGACGAACATGTGGCTCACGCTCGGCGAAGGGCGCGAGAACGTCGACGCCCTCTCCGCCGACGCCGACGTCGACGCGGTGCTGCACGCGTTGGCCGAAGGCGCGCTGCTCGGAGCCCGTGGAAACTCAGGCGTCATCCTCAGCGAGTACCTGCGAGGTTTCGCCGCGGGTGCGCGTGGCTCGCACACCGGGTCGGCGGCCGCGACGGTCGTCGCTGCGCTGAGGGAAGGCGCCCGCTGTGCCCATGCCGCAGTCGGTCAGCCGCGCCAGGGCACCATCCTCTCCGCGGCGGCAGGCGCCGCCCACGCCGCTCAGGGCGCGCTCGACGCCGGTGCCGACCTCTGTCGTGTCGTGCAGGACGCGCGCGGCGGTGCTCAGGACGCGCTCCGTCGGAGCGCGGACGACCTCGACGTCCTGCGTGAGGCGGGCGTGCTCGACGCCGGTGCGTACGGGCTGGTGCTCGTCCTCGACGCGCTGTGCCGAGCGCTGGGCGGTGACGGACCGGTGTCGGAGGGGCAGGGGAGGATCGCGCCCATGACCGTCCTGACGACGCTGAGCGTCGAGCCGTCCGGCTCGGACGCCGACGAGGTCGTGGCCGCCTGCGCTCACGAACAGGTCGGACGACCCGTCGGTGCCGGCGTCGACGGAGAGTTCGAGGTCATGTACGTCGTGGAGCACAGCACCGACGGCTCCGGAACGAGCGAGGTGTCTCTCAGCGCGGTGGCGGGGCTTCTCCGTGACGAGCTCCGGCACATCGGGGACTCGGTCGCCGTCGTCGGTGGTCCGACCGGACAGGACAGGGACGGGACGTCGCACGGGCTCTGGCAGGTGCACGTCCACACCGACCGTCCTCTCGAGGCGCTGCGCGCCGGACAGCCGTGGACGCAGCGCCAGGTGGTCGTGCGCAGCCTCGAGCATCAGGTGTCCAGCGCCGCGCACGAGCAGGAGGAGAGCCCGGGACCTGCTGCCCTCGGCATCGTCGCGTGCACCGCCTCGCCGGGTCTCGTGACCGAGCTCGCGCGTGCCGGCGCCGTGGTCGTCCTCCGGGAGTCCGTCCCCGTCGCGGCGAACGACGTGCGACGAGCCGTCGAGGAGACCGGGGCGCGGGAGGTCCTCCTGCTCCCGGCGGACGCAGCGACCCGGGAGGCCGCCCGCACCTGGGTCTCCGACGCCGGCGCGATGCCCGCTGCCGGGCAGGACCGCGTCCGCCTGCACGTCCTGGAGAGCGCGAGCGACCTGCAGGTGGTCGCGGCGATGGCGCGCTGGGCGACCGTCCCGCCCGCCCCGGACCGGGCGGAGCCTGCCCACCTCGTCGAGATGCTCGGCGCGGCGGTCGGCTCGGTGCGGTCCACCGCGGTCCAGGATGCCGACCCGGCGAACGTCTGCGCCGCGCTGGCGTTGCTGCTGAGCCCAGACCACGGGTCGGTGACCGTGCTCACGGTCCTCGTGGACGACGCCGTCCCCGACGAGGTCACGGACGCGGTCGTCGGTGCGGCCGAGCGGCTGGCACCGGGCATCGACGTGGTCGCGCTCGCGTCCGGGAGACGCTCCGGCACCGTCGTCCTGGGGGTCGAGCGAGAATGAACGAGACGGCGCCCAGCGCCTGGGACCAGGTGCCCGTCGCACGGATGCACGAGCCGCTCGCCGCCGTCCTCGGTGCGCGCTCCGCAGGACCGCTCGCGAAGATGGGCCTCCAGACCGTCGAGGACCTCGTGCGGCACTACCCCCGTCGCTATGGCGAGCCGGGTCGCATGACCGACATGACGGGACTCGTCGTGGGGGAGCACGTCACGGTCCTCGCCCAGGTCGTCACGGCCACGGTGCGGCACATGCGCTCGCGCGGCGGGGCCATGCTCCAGGCTGTCGTGACGGACGGGACGCAGCGCCTCGGGCTGACCTTCTTCGCGAAGCGACCCGGAGCCCTGCGGGTGCACGAGGACAAGCTGCGACCGGGGCGCACGGGACTGTTCACCGGGGTGGTCTCGGAGTACCGCGGTGAACGTCAGCTGACGCACCCCGACTACCTCGTCGTCGGCGTGGACGCGGACGACGAGGCCGCTGCGCTCGTCGAGGCAGGCAGACCCATCCCCATCTACCCGGCGAGCGCCGCCGCTCCGACGTGGCGCATCGAGCGGTGCGTACGGACCGTCCTCGGCCCGCTGACACCCGACGACGTACCCGACCCGATCCCCGGCGCGGTCCGGGAGCGCCGCAACCTCGTGGGTCTGCACCAGGCGCTCGTCGACGTCCACGAGCCGCAGGACGACGCCCAGTGGCAGCGCGGTCGCGACAGGTTGCGGTACGAGGAGGCGTTCGTCCTCCAGGTCGCTCTGGCACGTCGGCGGTCGCAGGCGGCGCACCTCGAGGCGGTCGCGCGCCCGCTCCTCCCGCCGGCCGGCCCTGGAGACAGCGGTGGCGGTGGCGGCGCCAGCGTCCTCCAGGACTTCGACGCCCGCCTCCCGTTCGATCTCACGGCAGGGCAGCGCACCGTCGGCGAGGAGATCTCCGGCGAGCTCGCGCGCGACCGCCCGATGCAGCGGCTCCTCCAGGGCGAGGTCGGCTCGGGCAAGACGGTCGTGGCGCTCCGGGCGATGCTCCAGGTCGTCGACGCAGGGGGCCAGGCCGCGCTCCTCGCGCCGACCGAGGTGCTCGCCGGACAGCACGCACGGACGCTGCGCACGCTCCTCGGAGACCTCGCGGACGGCGGTCTCCTCGGTGGGGCGGAGCACGGGACGCGGGTGGCGCTGCTCACGGGCTCCCAGGGTGCCGCCGACCGCAAGCGCAACCTGCTCGACGCGGCGAGCGGCGCGGCCGGCATCGTCGTGGGTACCCACGCGCTCCTCGGTGAGAACGTCCAGTTCGCCGACCTCGGTCTCGTCGTCGTCGACGAGCAGCACCGCTTCGGCGTCGAGCAGCGGGACGCGCTGCGGACCAAGGCTGCCCGCGCACCGCACCTGCTCGTCATGACGGCGACACCGATACCGCGCACGGTCGCGATGACGGTGTTCGGCGACCTCGAGATCTCGACGCTCCGGGAGATCCCTGCGGGCCGGTCGGGGATCACCACCCACGTGGTCCCGGCCGGGAATGCTGCCTGGACGGCGCGGACCTGGGCCCGGGTCCGGGAGGAGATCTCGGCAGGGCGGAGCGCCTACGTGGTGTGCCCACGCATCTCCGCGGCCGACGACGCACCGGGAGACGGCCTCGACCTCGGAGGCCTCGACGGCGCAGCCCCGCCCGACGGCGAGCCCGAGCGGCGCCCGCTGCGCGCGGTCCTCGAGGTCGCCGACGAGCTCCGCGGGCTGCCTGTGCTCGACGGGGTGCGGATCGGCATCCTCCACGGGCAGATGGCCGCGCCGGAGAAGGAGGCAGCGATGGCAGCCTTCACAGCAGGTGACATCGACCTCCTCGTCTCGACGACGGTCGTCGAGGTCGGGGTCGACGTCCCCCGGGCGACCGCCATGGTGATCCTCGATGCCGACCGGTTCGGCATCTCCCAGCTGCACCAGCTGCGCGGGCGCGTCGGGCGCGGGTCCGAGCCCGGCATCTGCCTGCTCGTCACGGAGGCGTCGCCAGACTCGCCCGCGGGCAGCCGGCTGGCGACCGTGGCCGGCTCGACGGACGGTTTCGAGCTCGCCGCGGCCGACCTCGAGATGCGCAGCGAGGGAGACGTGCTCGGGTCGGCGCAGTCCGGCCGCGCGAGCTCCCTGCGGCTCCTGCGGGTCGTCCGGGACGCCGACGTCATCGCGGACGCTCGTGCCGACGCCGACGAGGTCGTCGCCGAGGACGCCGAGCTGTCCCCGTGGCCGGCGCTGCGTGCCGCGATCGCCGAACGGCTCTCGGGCGAGCGCGAGGAGTTCCTCGACCGCGCCTAGCCCGGCTTAGGCTGGGCGCGTGACGAGGATCGTGGCAGGACGAGCAGGAGGCCGCAGCCTGGCCGTCCCACCGAAGGGCACGCGCCCGACGAGCGACCGGGTCCGGGAGGCGATCTTCTCCCGCCTCGAGCACTATGGAGCGATCGAGGACGCGCGCGTCCTCGATCTGTACGCCGGCTCGGGTGCCCTCGGCCTGGAGGCCGCCAGCCGAGGTGCCGCCGAGGTGACCCTCGTCGACCTGTCGCGGCAGGCCGCCCAGGTCTGCGCTGCCAACGTGGCAGCGCTCGGGCTCGGTGGCGTGCGCGTGGTCACCGACAAGGCGCTGAGGGCCGCTGCGAGCCCACCCGCACACCCGTGGGACCTCGTCTTCCTCGACCCCCCGTACGACGTGACCGACGCCGAGGTCGCCGAGGTGCTCACCGCCCTCGAACCGCACGTGTCCTCCCGGTGCGTGATCGTCGTGGAGCGGTCGTCCCGCTCTCCCGAGCCGCGGTGGCCGTCGTCGTGGAACTCCATCGCTGCGAAGACCTACGGCGACACGGTCGTCCACTACGCGGAGGTCACCCTCCGTGACGAGGGTCACGAGCCGACCGGTCCCGGCGGGGAACCTGGTCTACCGTGATCGCGTGACAACAGCCGTCTGCCCCGGATCCTTCGACCCGATCACCCTCGGGCACCTCGACATCATCACGCGCGCGCGCAGGCTCTTCGACGAGGTCGTCGTCGGGGTCGCGCAGAACTCGACCAAGGCTGCGCTGCTCGGTGCCGAACTGCGCGTCGAGCTCGCCCGCGGCGCGCTCGCGCACCTCGACGGCGTCCGCGTCGAGCTCGTTCCCGGGCTCCTCGTGGACTTCTGCGAGGAGGTCGGTGCCGAGGCGATCGTCAAGGGGCTGCGGGGCGGCGCCGACTTCGACGCCGAGCTCCCGATGGCGCTGATGAACCGCCACCTGGTCGGAGTCGAGACGGTCTTCCTGCCAGGAGATCCTGCCCTCGCGCACGTCGCGTCCTCGTTGGTCAAGGACGTCGCGCGCTTCGGTGGGAGCATCGTCGATCTGGTCCCTGACGGCGTTGCCTCCGCCGTCCGGGGCGCTCTGGATGGCACCGTGGGGCGTGGACGCACTTCGGCGAGCAAGGAGCACCATGAGTAGCCACGACGAGAACGAGACCTACGTGGAGGGCGAGCACCTCGGTGTGCCCACGCTGCTCGACGCCCTGACGGACGTCGTCGAGCGGGCGCGGGCGATGCCGATGTCGTCGTCCGTGCTGGTGAACCGCAACGAGGCGCTCGATCTCATCGACGAGCTCCGGGACGCGTTGCCGACGCAGCTCACGCGAGCGGACGAGGTCCTCTCGGACGCCGACCAGGTCCTCGCCGAGGCGCAGGCCGAGGCGGAGGACCTCATCGCGACCGCTCGCGCCCGCGCCGAGGAGCTCATCAGCGCCGAGGAGGTCGTCGTACGGGCCGAGGCGCACGCCCGAGAGATCGTCGCGCACGCCGAGGCTACGTCGGCGACGCTCCGTCACGAGGCGGACGACTACTGCGACCGCCGGCTGGCAGAGTTCGAGATCGACCTCGGCAAGATCCTCGCGCAGGTGCACGCCGGACGCGTCAAGCTCGCCGACCGTCTGGGGGAGTCCGACGAGGGCGCGCCCGCGCGGGACGACGACCGCTGAGGACCGTGTCACGCGTCTCTCGCCCTGGTGGGCGTCCTGGTTGGGAAGCGCCCCTGCGATGAAGTAGCATTGCCTGTTGGTCCTGCCACTCACGGCTCCGACCGAGAACCCACCCGTTTGGAATCACCGTGGAGCGTCCCATCACCCTTGATCCTCGTTCGCCGCTCGTGCTGGAGACACGCGAGCTCAGCAAGCGTCCCGGATCGATGCGGACGGTTCAACGCACGGTGATTGCTCCAGGTGATCTCGGGACGGTCGTCATCGGCATCCCCGAGGGCAGCGAGCTCAAGCTTGATCTGAGGCTCGAAGCCGTCATGGAGGGGGTCCTCGTCTCTGGTTCCGTCGCTGGTCGGGCGGTCGGGGAGTGCGGGCGGTGCTTGGACGAGGTCGTCGAGGACGTGGACGTCGACATCCAGGAGCTGTTCGTGTATCCCGAGCGTGCGCAAGCGGCTCAGGACGCGGGGGACGAGGAAGAGGAAGTGCTCGAGCTCCAGGACGATCTCATCGACCTGGAACCTGTACTTCGGGATTCGGTGGTCACTGCACTACCATTCCAACCGTTGTGCTCACCGGACTGCCCAGGTCTGTGCTCCGAGTGTGGAGCGCGTCTGGCAGATGCCGGCGAGCACAGTCATGACATAGTCGATCCCCGGTGGTCGACGTTACAGAGCATGTTCGACGAGACGAAAGAGAGCTAGCCGTGGCTGTTCCGAAGCGCAAGATGTCGCGCAGCAACACCCGTGCGCGTCGTTCGCAGTGGAAGACCACCGCCGCGAACCTCACCACCTGCCCCCAGTGCAAGGGCGACAAGCTGTCGCACGCTGCATGCCCCACGTGCGGTACCTACAAGGGTCGCCAGTACGTCGAGGCGATGCGCACCGAGCACGCCAACTGACTCTTCGACGCTTCCCGCGTCACAAGATTCAGCCGAAGGGGTAGAGACCGGTGGCACCGAAGGTTCAGCGTCAGGTCACACCGGCATACCAACTTCTCGAGAAGCTCGGGGTCCCACTGGACCCCGAGCTTCTCGTGCTTGCCCTGACCCACCGGTCGTTCGCGCACGAGGCCGGGGGCATCCCCACGAACGAACGGCTCGAGTTCCTCGGCGACGCGGTGCTCGGTCTCGTGTCCGCGGAGGCTCTGTACCGTCGGCACCCGGAGCGGCCCGAGGGCGAGCTCGCGAAGATGCGGGCCGCGACGGTCTCGCAGCGCGCGCTGGCGGCGATCGCCCGCAAGCTCGAGCTCGGTAAGTTCATCCTGCTCGGCAAGGGCGAGATGGGCACGGCCGGCTACGACAAGGACTCGATCCTGTCGGACACGGTCGAGGCACTCATCGGCGCCGTCTACCTCAGCCACGGGCTCGAGGTCGCGCGCGAGTTCGTCCACCGCCTCGTCGACGACACGCTCGCGGTCGCTGCGGGCCTCGGCGCGGGGCTCGACTGGAAGACGTCGCTCCAGGAGGCTGCCGCCGAGCACGGCTGCGGCGTGCCCGAGTACTCCAGCGACGCAGAGGGCCCGGATCACGCACGGGTGTTCACCTCGCGCGTGACCGTGGACGGCGAGGTCCTGGGGACCGGTCGCGGGAGCGCGAAGAAGCACGCCGAGCAGGTCGCGGCCCAGGAGGCGTACGAGGTTCTCGTCGCGCGTCCGCTGCCCGCCTCTCGGTGACCGGACCGTGACTCGCCCCGTGGGACGACGTGCCTGAGCTGCCCGAGGTCGAGACCGTCCGTGACGGGCTCGAGCGCACCGTCCTCGGTGCCCTCGTCGAGAAGGTCGAGGTGTTTCGCGACTACAGCGTCCGTCGCCACACGGGAGGCCCGAGGGACTTCGAGGGGCAGCTCGCAGGCCGTCGGCTCACTGCCGCTGTGCGTCGGGGAAAGTACCTGTGGTTGCTGCTCGAGGGTGGCGACGAGGCACTCATGGCGCACCTGGGCATGAGCGGCCAGCTGCTCGTGCGTTCTGCCGTCACGATCGAGACCCTCGCACCCCACCTGCGGGTGCGGCTGTGGCTGCGGGACCCGGGCGGAGCACCGCTCGCCCTCGACTTCGTCGACCAGCGGACCTTCGGCCACCTGAGCGTGACGGAGCTCGTCCCGACCATCGACGGCGGCCCCGGCGGGCTCGGCTCGGACCTGGCTCTCCTCCCGGCACCGACGACGCACATCGCCCGCGACCTGCTCGACCCGGTGCTGGCGCCCGGGACTCCTGGCCGCGACGAGCTCGTCGACCGGGTCAGGCGTCGTCGGACGGGCATCAAGCGAGCGCTCCTCGACCAGACGGTCGTCTCCGGGGTGGGGAACATCTACGCGGACGAGGCGCTCTGGCGCGCCCGGACGCACTACGCCCGGACCACGGAGGGCCTGGCGAGGCCTGCCGTCCGCACTGTCCTCGACGCGGCGCAGGAGGTCATGACCCAGGCGCTGGAGCAAGGCGGGACGAGCTTCGACGCGCTCTACGTCAACGTCAACGGCGCCTCGGGCTACTTCGACCGGTCGCTCGACGCCTACGGTCGCGAGGGGGAGCCCTGCCGTCGGTGTGGCACGCCGATCCGGCGGGAAGAGTTCATGAACCGGTCGTCGTTCCGGTGCCCGCTCTGTCAGCGGGCGCCTCGGTCACCTCGCTGAGCAGCCGTTCTGCGCTGGCGGGCGCTGCCCGTGGTCGTCGGTGCGTGTAGTGTGCCTGCACCGAGGCGTGAGCCTGTGGATGACGTGAAGAGGTGTCGGCGTGGGTGCTTGGGGATCAGGTCCGTTCGAGAACGACGGGGCGGTCGATCTCCTCGCCTCGATCCGTGCGGGCGAGTTCTCGTTCGACGAGCTGGGGTGGGCGTTCGAGGACGACTACCTCGAGGTCGACGGCGGTCAGATCGCGCTCGCTCTCGTGGACCTCTCTCTCGTCGGCCTCGGTGTGCGCAACGGACCCCCGTCCTCTGACCTCACCGGCATCGACCTCGGACCGTTCCTGGCCGGGCTCTCGCGCGAACGGCTCGCGTGGGTCGTCTCGGTCGCGGACCGCACGCTGAGCGGATCCGAGGCGTCCGAGCTCTACGAGCTGTGGGAGGAGACCGACGAGCTCGACACGTGGCTCCGCTCGGCCGAGGAGTCCGTCGGTGAGCTGAAGGCCTACCAGGGGCGGGGCCCGGTCTAGACCTCGTTGACCAGCGGTTCTCCGGCGAGGAACGCCGCGAGGTTCGCCTCGATGAGCGGTGCGGCGTCGAGCGGTCGCCCGCCGGCGGCGTGGGGCGTGAGGATGACGTTCGGTGCCGTCCACAGCGGCGACCCGGTTTCGAGGGGCTCTCGCTCGAAGACGTCGAGCGCGGCGCCCCCCAGCGTTCCTGCGCGCAGCGCCGCGTCGAGGGCCTCCTCGTCGACCGTGGTGCCGCGCCCCACGTTGACGACCCACGCACCGGCGGGCAGCTGGGCGATCCGGGCCGCGTCGAGACTGCGCTCGGTCTGTGCGGTCGCCGGGAGGATCATCACGAGCATGTCCGTGACCGCGAGACGGTCACCGAGCGACTCCTCGGTGATGACGGTGAAGCCCGACCGCTCACCGCCGCGGGTCGCGACGCCCACGACGTGTGCGCCGAGCATCTCGAGGAGCGGGGCGAGCCGCTGGGCGATCCCGCCGAAGCCCCAGATGGTCACCTCCCGGCCGCGGAGGCTCCCCAGCCCGGGGAAGTGGTTCGGTTCTGCGGACTGGACACCGCCGAGCTCGCGCGCCCACCGACCCGCTCGCTGCGCGTCGTGCATGAGGTCGAGGCGCCGCGCGGCGGCGAGCGTGAGAGCGAGCGTGTGCTCGGCGACGGGGCCGTCGTGGAGAGAGCGACCGGACGTCACGACGACGCCCGGGTCGAAGCCGGCGGCGAGGATGACGTCCGGTCCGGCGGCGAGCGCCTGGATCCAGCGCAGCGCGGTGAGCCGTCGGGCGCTGTCGGCGAGCTGGGAGCGGGGGTTGCCCCAGGCGACGAGCACCTCGGCATCGGTGTGCTCGTCGGGGACGGGGGCGGCCGGGTCGTAGTCGACGAAGGCCACGCCGTGTCCCGCGGGGGCCGAGACGGTCAGGGGGAGCGAGGTGGGCAGGAGTACCTTCATGTGCCCACCATGCCAAACTTCCGCGACGATCATCCGCACGTCCTACGGCTCGGCGGCCCGGAGGTGTCTAGGATGCGAGGGTGGACAGTAAGAGCGAGAACCAGCCTGCCGACGCGCAGATCAGCGTCATGATCGTCGACGACCACGAGGTGGTGCGCCGAGGGATCGCCGAGGTGATCGACCGCGCCGAGGGCATGGGCGTCGTCGCCGAGGCCGGGAGCGTCGCCGAGGGGGTCCGACGAGCAGAGCTCGTCCACCCCCAGGTGATGCTCGTCGACCTCCAGCTCCCCGACGGGACGGGGATCGACCTCATGCGGACCCTGCGGGCGAGCCAGCCGGGAATCCGGGCGATCGTCCTCACGTCCTTCGACGACGACACCGCCCTTGCTGCGGCTCTCGAGGTGGGCGCAGCGGCCTACGTGCTCAAGAGCGTGCGCGGGGCGGAGATCGCGGACGTCGTCCGCGCGGTCGCGGCGGGGCGCGTCCTGCTCGACGAGCGGACCGTCACGCGTCGGCGTCGAGAGCACGACGACCCTACCGAGGACCTCACCCCGAGCGAGATCCGGGTCGTCGAGCTCATCGGTGACGGGATGTCGAACCGCGAGATCGCGGAGCGGCTGAGCATCGCCGAGAAGACCGTGAAGAACCACATCACGTCGCTCCTGGCGAAGATGGGCCTCCAGCGTCGGACGCAGGTCGCAGCCTGGGCTGCGGCCCGCCGCAACCACGCGTGGGCACAGGACCCGACGAAGTGACGAGAGAGACCGCTCGCCGCGGGTGACACCGCTGACACCGCACCGGGCGGGTGCTCTCAGACGAGAGCGCCCGTAGCCGGGAGCCTGAGGGGCGCAGACCACGTGAGCAGCGTGCCCCGCCCAGAGGGTGAGCTCTCGAGGCACGACGTCCCGCCGTGCTGCCGCGCGCGTGCCGCGACGTTCCAGGTGCCGGACTTCCGTCCGCTCGGCGCGCCGAGACCCACCCCGTCGTCCTCGACCTCCACCGTGACGTGCCCCGGGGTGCCCGCGTAGGCGCCCTGGCCGGACACGACCGTGACGCGGACGGACACCGACGACGCTCGGGCGTGGCGGGCAGCGTTCGCCAGCCCCTCCCGGACGACCGCGAGGATGTCGTCGGCGAGCGCCTGCGGGACCAGCGCGTCGAGCGCTTCCTCGTCGTCGTCGATCGCGCCGAGGCTCGTGTCGTCGAGAGAGATGACGAGGGAGGGCGCGAAGCCCAGACCCGTGCGGGCGAGCGCGGACTCGCGGCGCAGCCGTTCGACGAGGCCCGTGGCCGCGTCCGGGTCGCGCAGCGAGTGGACGATGGACCGGATCTCGCGGACGGAGTTGTCGACGTTGTCCAGCGCCTCGTCGAGGATCGCGATGAGACCGGCCTTGTCGAGGCCGCGCGCGGCGCGCCGGCGGACGGTCTCGAGCTGCATGCCGGTGGCGAAGAGCTGCTGGATGGCGAGGTCGTGGAGGTCGCGGGCGATGCGCTCCCGCTCCTCGACGAGCTTGGTGAGGCCCTGGGCCTGGCGCGCCTCGGTGAGCACGAGGGCGAGGGCAGCCTGGTCGGCGAAGGTCGACGCCCGTTCGAGGTCCTTGCCGATGAACGACTCCTCGCCGTCCTTGCGGAGCAGGACCAGCACGCCGACAGGCTTGTCGGCGGTCCCCATCGGGGCGTAGAGCGCCGGCCCGTACTTCCGCATGGGCTCGAGGCTGAGGTTGCGGGCGTTCTTGAGCGACGGCACGAGCCGCCCCTTGCCGGTCCGCAGAGCAGTCCACGAGAGTCCCGTGTGGGGCATGGAGAGGCCGAGGAGGTCCTCGGAGCCCCAGCCACGGACGATCTCCATGACGAGCTCGCCCTTGAGCCCGGGGAGGACGAGGCAGGCGGCGTCGGCGTCGGCGATCTCTCGTGCGACGGAGACGATGTGCTCGAGCACGTCCTCCTCCGGGGTGCCGGAGAGGAGCATCGTCGTGATGTGGGCACCGGCGCTGAGCCAGCGCTCGCGCTCCACCGCGTCAGCTTCCATGGGTCTCACGGGTCACCTCGTCCTCACGTCGTCCTCGAGCACGGCACGGTCGTCGGGGAGGGAGCCGCAGGGTCCTGCGTGCTCTCCGCCTCGACACTGACACGGTACGCGGTGCAGGTCGCCAGGAGCGCATCGTGGGTACCCCGGGCGAGCACACCACCGGCATCGAGGACGATGATCTCGTCCACCGTGCGGAGCGCGCTGAGGCGGTGGGTGGCGAGGACGAGCCCTCGGGGCTCGGTGCTGTCGCGCAGGGCGAGGAGGTCGGTCACGAGCGCGTCCGCCGTCGCGGGGTCGAGGTGCTCTCCGGGCTCGTCGACGAGGAGCACGGGGGCCGCGGAGCACAGGGCGCGGGCGACGAGGAGCCGGCGACGCTCCCCGCCCGAGACCGTCCGTGCATCGGGGCCGAGCTGGGTGTGCACGCCATCGGGCAGGGCTGCGAGCCACGCGTCGAGACCGGCGAGGGAGAGTGCCGCCGCTGCCTCGTCCTCGGTCGTGGTCCCGCGGGCGACCCGGAGGTTCTCGAGCACCGACGTGTCGAAGACGTGGGCGTCCTCGGTGGTGAGGGCTGCCGTGGCGGCGACCGTCGCGCGGGGGAGCGAGCCGAGGGGTGTGCCGTCGAGCAGCAGGGTCCCGTCGACGGGTGGAAGGAGCCCCGCGAGCGTCATGAGGAGCGTCGTCTTGCCTGTTCCGCTCGGTCCGACGACGGCGACCGCCTGCCCTGGGTGCACCGTGAGGTGCAGGTCGGAGACGACCGGCTCGCGGCCCGGCCACCCGCAGGTGAGCGCTGACGCGACCAGGTGCCCCTCGTGCTCGCCGTCGTCGACTGCGACCGGCGTGGGCGCGTCTGCGAGCGAGGCAGGGTGCGTGTCGGCACTGTCGAGGAGTGCGACGACCCGGATCGCCGCCTGCCGCGACCGGGAGATCTGGATCGCTGCAGCCGGTAGCACCTGGAGTGCCTCGAACGCTGCGAGCGGCGTGAGGACGACGACGGCGAGCTCGACCGGGGCGAGCGTTCCGGACGCGACCGCCGGCACAGCGAGGAGGAGCGCGCCGAGCACGGCCGCGCCCACGGCGAGGTTCCCGAGCGCCGACGCGACGCCCGAGGTCCGAGCGCCGCGATCCGTCGAGGCAGCCAGCCGTCGGTCCGCTGCGCGCAGGGCCGCGAGCCGCTCGTCGAGGTGACCCGACACCGTGAGCACGGCGGCGTCGTCGACGATCTCCTGCGCGAGCGAAGCCATGTCGGCTCGTGCGGCACTCCCGTCCGCCTCGGTGGACCGTGCTCCGACGGCGGCGAGCCAGGGCGCGACGACGCCGGCGAGGACGAGGCAGAGCGCGAGCGCGGCGGCGGCTCCCGGGTGGAGGGTACCGACGAGGAGGGTCGACGCGACTGCGAGCACAGCTGCAACCGCCGCTGGCAGGAGCCCCCGGACGACCACGTCGCCGACCGAGTCCACGTCAGCTCCCACGCGCGCGAGGAGGTCGCCGCGACGCAGGGACGCCACGGACTCGAGGCGACCGACGGCCAACGACTCGTAGATTCGGGTGCGCAGGGTGGCCATCCCGCGCAGCGCGATCGTGTGGGACGCGAGCCGTTCGAGGTAGCGCAGAACTCCGCGGGAGATACCGAAGGTGCGGACGGCGACGGTCGCGACGGAGAGAGTGAGGACCGGGGGCATCTGTGACGCCCGGGCGATGAGCCAGGCCGAGACGGCGGCGAGCGCGATCGCGCTGCCGAGGGCGAGCACGCCCAGGAGGACGGCGAGCGCAGCCCGGCGCCACGACACCCCCAGCAGGGCGACGGCGCGCCAGAGCGGGTCCTGCCTCATGAGTGCACCACCGCTCGGTCGCGTGCGGGGGACGAGGGCTCGACGGTGGCCTCGGAGCGCACCGTGACGACGTCGTCTGCCACGGCGACGAGACTCGCCCGGTGCGCGACGAGCACGACCGTCCGCCCGGCGTCGCGCAGCGCGCGGACCGAGTCGAGGACCTGGGTCTCCGAGAGGGCGTCGAGGTGAGCGGTCGGCTCGTCGAGGACGACGAGCTGCTCCGTCCCGAGCAGCGCGGCCGTGAGCGCGACCCGCTGGCGCTGACCGACGCTCAGCCCCACACCACCGTGACCGATGACGGAGTCGAGGCCCGCAGGGAGGGTGCGCAGGACGTCGTCCAGGCCCGTGAGACGGGCGACCGTCCGCAGCCGCTCCTCGGCGTCCGTCCCGGCGCGCGACCCGTCGAGGAGCGCGCCGCCGTGCGGTCCGCGCCCGCCGAGGGCGGACCGGATGGTGCCGGGTGGCAGGGCGGTCCGCTGCGGCAGCCATGCGATCTGCTCGCGCCAGCTCGCCGGAGCGATGTCGGTGAGGGGGAGGCCGCCGACGCTCACGCCCCCCACCTCAGGCGTCAGCAGACCGAGGAGGACGAGCACGGCCGTCGTCTTGCCTGCTCCGCTGGGGCCGACGAGCGCGACGATCCGTCCGGGCCGGATGGTGCACGTGAGGCCCGCCGGCGCGCGGACACCCCGACCGGGGGCATCGACGCCGACACCTTCGAGACGGATCTCCGCGTGGCGAAGGTCGGGCGCGGGCAACGTGCCGGCAGCCGGGGGTTCGACCTCCAGGACGTCGAAGGCCTTCTGTGCCGCGGTGATCCCGTCGAGCGACGCGTGGAAGTGCACGCCGATCTGCCGCAGGGGCTGGTAGACCTCGGGGGCGAGGACGAGGACTGCCAGCGCGGGCTCGAGCCCGACGTCGCCGTGGACGAGCCGTAGACCCACGCCGACGGCGACGAGCGCGACGGAGAGCGTGGTGAGCAGCTCGAGGACCATGCCGGAGAGGAACGCGACGCGCAGCGTCCCCATCGTCGACCGCGTGTAGGCCTCTCCGAGGTCACGCACGCGCGTCGCCGGTCCGTGCTCGCGCCCGAACGCGCGGAGGGTGGGCAGCCCGGCGAGCAGGTCGAGCGACTGCGCGCCCAGGCGCTCCATGACGGCGAGCCTGCGCTGGGACGTCGACTGCGTCATCTGACCGACGAGGATCATGAAGATCGGCACGAGCGGGATCGTCGCCGCGATGATCGCCGCGGAGATCCAGTCCAGCCCGAGCACGACGAGCAGCGTCGCAGGTGTGACCGTCACGGCGAGGAGCAGCTGAGGGAGGTACCGCACGAGGTAGGGGGCGAGGTCGTCGAGGCCGCGGGTCGCGAGCGTCACGACGTCCGTGCCCCGGCCGGAGGCGGACCAGCGCGGACCGAGCCGAGCAGCCCGGGCCACGAGCTGCGCTCGCAGGTCCATGATCACCCGTGCCGCGGCGCGGTGTGCATAGCGTTCCTGCACGCCGTGGACGACCGCGCGCAGCACGACCACGAGCAGCAGCCAGCGGAGCGGGCCGGCGACGTCCTCGAGGCTCGCGCCGCTGCTGACGACCGGCGCCAGCGCAGCCGCCACGAGGAGCGCCTGCGCGACGACGAGCGCAGCCGTCGCGGTCCCCGTCGCGGTGACGAGCAGGATGTACCCGCGGGCGGGCCGCGCGAAGCGCAGCAGACGCGGGTCGAGAGGCTTCACGCGGAGTCGCGCGGGACCGACAGGCTCGGCAGCCCGATGGGCTCTGGGATGTGGTGGAGACCGAGGCGCTTGCGGAAGACCCAGTACGTCCACCCCGTGTAGAGGAGCACCAGCGGTGTGAGGATCACGGCGACCCACGTCATGAGCGTCAGCGTGTAGTCCGTCGACGACGCGTTGTCGACGGTGAGGGAGTTCGCCGGATCGAGTGCAGGCATGACGTCCGGATACATCGAGCCGAAGATGAGGACCACGGCGGCGACGATCGCGACGGCGGACCACGTGAACGCCCAGCCTTCGCGCGCCTTCGCGTTCGCGACGACCACACCGACGAGCGCTGCGGCTGCGACGGCCACGGCGCCCCACGTCCACATGACGGAGTACGCGATCTGGGCCCACACGGCCCAGAGGCCGGCGGCGAGGACGCTCGCGACCGAGAAGTACCCCGCGAGCCGTCGCGCCTTCACGCGGGTCTCGCCCTCGGTCTTGAGCGCCAGGAACACGGCTCCGTGGGTGAGGAAGAGAAGCAGCGTGACGACGCCGCCCAGGAGTGCAAAGGGGGACAGGAGGGACCAGAACCCTCCGACGAACTCGTGGTCGGCGTCGAGCTCGACGCCCCGGACGAGGTTGGCGAACGCGACGCCCCAGAGGATCGACGGGAGCCACGATCCGATGATGATCCCCTGGTCGCACCGCTTCTGCCAGACGGGGTCGTTGATCTTGCTGCGGTACTCGAAGGAGATGCCGCGCAGGATGAGCGCGATGAGGATGAGGAACAGCGGGATGTAGAAGCCGGAGAACATCGTGGCATACCACTCCGGGAAGGCCGCGAACGTGGCTCCTCCGGCGGTGAGCAGCCACACCTCGTTGCCGTCCCACACCGGGCCGATGGTGTTGATGATGAGGCGCCGCTCCTTCTCCTTGCGGCCGAGGACAGGAAGGAGCATCCCGACCCCGAAGTCGAAGCCCTCGAGGACGAGGTACCCGGTCCACAGGACCGCGATGAGGACGAACCAGACGATGTGAAGATCCATGGGTCAGACGTCTTTTCTCGCTGGGCGGGTGTCAGTAGGCGAAGGAGAGCGGTCGGTCGGTGGCGTCGTCGTCGCCACGGGCCTCGGGGGAGTCGTCGTGGACGGTTGCCGGTGCGCCCTCGACCATGTACCGCCAGATCAGGCGGCCCCAGACGACGGTCAGCGCGGTGTAGACGAGCGTGAAGATCACCATCGAGGCGAGGACGACGCCTGGCCCCTGGGCGGTCGAGACGCCGCGCTCGGTGAGCATGCGGATCGCGTCGATGCCGGTGGGGTTCGGGACGACGACCCAGGGCTGGCGACCGGTCTCGGTGAAGATCCAGCCGAAGGACGACGCGAGGAACGGCGTCGGGATGGCGATGAGCCCGATCCGCGCGAGCCACCGGCTGTCGCTCACCCGTCCCTTGCGGGTGAGCCACAGGGCGAGAAGGGCGAGCGCGGCGGAGCCGGCACCGAGGCCGATCATGAGCCGGAAGCTCCAGTACGTGAGAGCGAGGTTCGGCGAGTAGTCCACGGGGTTCCCCGCGGCGTCGACGTCTCCGTAACGCTCCTCGTACTGCTCCTGCACGTCGTTGACGCCCGGGAGGTAGGAGTCGAAGCTCCCGTCGGCCAGGAAGCTCGTCGCGCCGGGGATCGAGAGGACGTGCGTCACGCCCTCGCAGCTGTTGGAGAGGTCGCCGAGGGTGAGGATGGAGAAGCTCGCGCCCGACTCGCCCTCGCAGAGCGCCTCCGCGGCCGCCATCTTCATGGGTTGCTGGTCGAACATGAGCTTTGCCTGCGCGTCTCCCGAGACGGCGATGCCGATGCCGGAGACGATCATGGCGACCAGACCGAGCACGACCGCCGGGCGGTACACGTCCCGGGCGACGTCGCTGCGGCCCCTGCGCACCTCGCGCACCATCCACCATGCGGCGATGCCTGCGACGAAGGTCCCGGCCGTGAGCCAGGCGGCGGTGATGGTGTGCGGGAAGGCGGCCAGCAGCGTGGGGTTCGTCAGCACGGCGCCGATGTCGTTCATCTCGGCCCGGTCGGTCACGGGGTTGTAGATCGCCCCGACCGGGTGCTGCATCCACGAGTTCGCCGCAAGGATGAAGTAGGCCGAGAGGTTGGTGGCGATCGCCACCGCCCAGATGCACGCGAGGTGGACCTTCTTGGACAGCTTGTCCCAGCCGAAGATCCACAGGCCGAGGAAGGTCGACTCGACGAAGAACGCCGCGAGCGCCTCCATCGCGAGCGGAGCCCCGAACACGTCTCCCACGAACCGTGAGTAGTCGCTCCAGTTCATGCCGAACTGGAACTCCTGGACGATGCCGGTGACGATCCCGATGGCGAAGTTGATGAGGAGCAGCTTGCCGAAGAACTTCGTCAGCTTGAGCCACCGCTCGTTGCCGGTGCGCACCCATGCCGTCTGCATGATCGCGACGAGCGGAGCCAGGCCGATCGTGAGGGGCACGTAGAAGAAGTGATAGACGGTGGTGATGGCGAACTGCCACCGTGCTAGGTCCAGGACGTCCACGGTGCTCCAGGTGATCGGGCGACTGCGAGTGCGAGTGCGCGGGGCGTGAGCCAGCTTCGATCTGACGCTATGTCGCGGTGTCCGAGGGCGGTAGGACCTAGGTCCCGACATTGCGTGGGCGCCACGGGTGGTCCGTGTGACGTTGGTCTCGGGTGCGCTGTGCGATACTGAGTACGGCTCGAGGCCCCACACGCCACGACGCCGAGATTGTGCTCGCAGCAACCGCGAATCGCGGATTGTGGAGCGCCGCAGCCGGGAGAACACCCCGACAGCCTGGCGCCCACGTCGCTCGCCCTTGCCGCGTACCGATACCGACGACTTCCGTCGCAGCTGCTGGCTGACGACGACTGAACCGCCCCCGGGGCGCCGCTCGTGTGGGGCGGGGCTCTCATCGGGGCACCTGGAGCACACCACGTGACGCTCGACAACAGCACGACACCCGAATCAGCCGGAACGACCGGGGCGGACGCGGTCCCCGCGAAGAAGCCCGCCCGACGCAGGGTCACCCGACAGGCAGCAGCACCCCAGCCGCTCGTGGGCGGGGACGGGACAGCGGAGCAGGCAGCACCTCCGGCGCAGGCCGCCGCGCAGCCGGCTCCGTCGCTCGACGTGCTCGCCGAGTTCGCGACGCCGGCCGCCGAGCCCGCTCCCGCCGCGGCACCCAAGCGTCGCCGTGCGACAGCGTCGGGACGTGCCCCTGCTCGCTCCGAAGCTCCTGAGAGCGCCCCGCCGGCCGCCTCTGCCGCCGACACCGCCGACGAGGCACCTGCAGCCCCCGCCCGCCGGAGCCGCTCCCGGGCGAAGGCAGCCGTCGCTTCCCCGCCGGCGCCCACCACCGCGTCCCACGAGGACGAGGTCGCCACGCTCGACGTCGTCGCGTCGATCGAGGCCCTCAGCGCAGCGTCTGACGTCCCCAGCGACGAGGCGCCCGCTTGGACCGCCCGCGGCCGCCGGACACGCAGCGCCGGTCGCGCCAGCGGTGCGCCGGTCGACAGCGCGCCGCAGCAGGCCGCCGAGCAGTCCCCGCAGCGGACCGAGCAGCCCCCGAGGCAGACCGAGCTGGCACCGACCCTCGAGGCTCTGGCGGACGCAGCCGACGCTGCTGACCTGTTGAACGCACCCAAGCGCGCGCCCCGCACCCGCGGCAGCCGCCGCGCGACGAGTGCGCCGCAGTCGACGGCACCCGACGCCGTCACGCCCGACGCCACGTCGGAGACACGCTCGGGCGAGACGGTTCCCGTCGCGGAGCCGGACGCGACCGAGGACGCTGCTCCCGCGCGGACGTCACGCCGGACGCGGGCGACCCGTCCTGCCCGCGGAGCTGGCGCTCCTCCGTCCGACGCCCCCGTGGCCTCGACGACCACCTCGGACGCACCCTCCCGCGACGAGGCTCCGCCCGAGGACGTACCTGCCGCCGAGGTGACCGCACCTTTCCGCGCCAGCACAGCTCTCCTCTTCCAGGCGCCCGACGCGTCGGCGGTCCGCACCGGTCGTCGTCGTGCGCAGTCGCCTGCTGGCCCGCCCAAGCCTGTCACCGCGACGACGGGCCCCATCGACGACGAGCCGGCCGAGGACAGCGTCGACGAGCTCGAGTCGGACGAGGGAGTCGAGAGCCCGGAGGTCGACGACACGTCGGCAGGCTCTTCCGACATCCTCGAGAACGACGACGACGAGGGCGATGACGATGCCGCCTCAGAGGCGAACGACGCCCCTCGCCGTCGCCGTCGCCGCGGTGGACGCGGCCGTCGCAACCGTGGTGGGTCCGACAACCAGCCGCTCGACGACGAGGACGGTCCCGACGACGAGCAGGGGTCGTCCGAGGACGAGGGGTCGACCGACGACACGCACGCTTCGGACGGCGAGCAGCAGCCGAGCGGGCGTTCTCGCCGCCGCTCGCGCGCAGGCGGTGCCGTGAGCACGAGCGTGGTCGACGACGACGAAGACGCGTCGGAGGACGAGGACTCCGACGCGGACGAGTCCGACGAGAGCGGCTCGAGCCGTCGTCGCCGTCGTCGCCGACGTGGCAGCCGCGCCTCCGAGGCCGAGGCACCTGCCGCTGCCGCGCCGCGCAGCCCGGCACGAGGACGCACCGCCTCCGACGAGGTGACGGCCCTCAAGGGGTCGACACGCCTCGAGGCCAAGCGCCAGCGTCGCCGCGAAGGACGCGACGCGGGCCGTCGCCGCTCGGTCATCACCGAGGCGGAGTTCCTCGCACGGCGCGAGAGCGTGGACCGTTCGATGATCGTCCGGGAGCGCAACGGCCGGACGCAGATCGCGGTGCTCGAGGACGGCGTCCTCGTCGAGCACTACGTCTCGCAGCAGTCTCAGGCATCGATGGCGGGCAACGTCTACCTCGGCCGGGTGCAGAACGTCCTGCCGAGCATGGAGGCGGCCTTCGTCGACGTCGGCAAGGGGCGTAACGCAGTCCTCTACGCCGGTGAGGTGAACTGGGACGCGGCCGGGCTCGAGGGTGCGCCGCGACGCATCGAGCAGGCGCTGAAGTCCGGCGACCCCGTCCTCGTCCAGGTGACGAAGGACCCCATCGGCCACAAGGGTGCCCGGCTCACCTCTCAGATCACTCTTGCTGGTCGGTACCTCGTGTACGTGCCGGGTGGCGGCATGACGGGAATCTCCCGCAAGCTCCCGGACACCGAGCGCGCGCGCCTGAAGAAGATCCTCCGTGAGGTCGTCCCCGAGACGGCGGGCGTCATCGTGCGCACCGCGGCCGAGGGCGCCAGCGAGGACGAGCTCCGCGCCGACATCGCCCGCTTGCAGCTCCAGTGGGAAGCGATCCAGAAGAAGTCGAAGAGCGCCTCGGCGCCGGCCCTCCTGCAGGGTGAGCCGGACCTCGCGATCCGTGTGGTGCGTGACATCTTCAACGACGACTTCCGCTCGCTGACCATCTCCGGTGCCAGCGCATGGTCCGAGATCTCCGAGTACGTCAACGAGCTGGCCCCGGACCTCGCGGACCGTGTGACCCGGTGGACGAGCGAGAAGGACGTCTTCGGGGAGGCTCGGATCGACGAGCAGCTGGCCAAGGGCATGGACCGCAAGGTCTGGCTGCCCTCGGGCGGGTCGCTCGTCATCGACCGGACCGAGGCGATGACCGTCGTCGACGTCAACACGGGCAAGTTCACCGGCTCCGGCGGGACGCTCGAGGAGACGGTGACACGCAACAACCTCGAGGCGGCGGAGGAGATCGTCCGGCAGCTGCGGCTGCGGGACATCGGCGGGATCATCGTCATCGACTTCATCGACATGGTCCTCGAGTCCAACCGTGACCTCGTGCTGCGCAGGCTCGTCGAGTGCCTCGGCCGGGACCGCACCAAGCACCAGGTCGCCGAGGTCACCTCGCTCGGGCTCGTGCAGATGACCCGCAAGCGAGTGGGCCAGGGCCTCGTCGAGGCCTTCAGCGAGACGTGCGAGCACTGCAACGGTCGGGGCTTCATCGTCCAGGACGAGCCCATCGAGAAGTACTCCCAGGCGGGCACCCCGGGTGCGGACCTCGCTCCGGAGCACGCGCACGACGGCGGAGAAGCGAAGCGTTCACGCCGGAAGCGGCCGGCGGGCAAGGACGGCGCGGGAGACGCCTCGAGCGTGCCTGTGCTCCCTGAGGCCCGCGAGGCCGTCAAGGCGACCCTAGCCACGATCGCGGCTGCGGCGGCCCACGCCCACGACCACGACCACGCGCACGAGCTGCTGACGCACGACGAGGCGGGCGACAGCCCGGCAGTGTCGGGCGACCTGGACGCCGGTGCCGAGGTCGAGCAGGCCGAGGAGCCGGAGCGCGTCGCTCCACTGTTCGACGTGCTGGCGGAGCTCGGGGGTGCACGTCCCGGCGCGGAGACCGACGCCGCGAGCGCTCCGGTCGAGAGCGAGTCGACGGATGCCACGTTTCCCGGTGCCGACGAACCCAGCACCGACGAGGCGCCGGAGCCAGCGGCCGACGGGGCTGACGAGGCTCCTCGGGAGGTTCCGCCGCACGACTGACGAGCAGGGCTGACCGCCACGAGCGGGTAGGGAGCGCACGAGATGCGGCACAGGACCACGGGTCCGGTGTCGCATCTCGTGTCTGTGGGCTATGAGACGCACCACAGCGGACAGGGCGGTCTGCTGCGGGAGGTGGCCGGGGGCCGCGGCAGGGCGCGGCTGTGCCGACTGTGCCGGTCGCAGCTGCCACCCTGGCGGACGGTCCTCCGGCGAGAGCGACGTGACGTGCGTGCCGGAGTAGGGCATGATTGTCGGTGGAGCCGAGCGGCTCCGCCCGGGTTCGTCGCTCATTTGACCCTGAGCCCAGGATTCCGTAATCTTGGACGTCGGCGCGATTTGGTTCGTGCTGGTCCCGTGTGCTCCCAAGCCGATCAGGCCTTGGTGATGAGCGCGCAGTTGAGACTAAGAGAGATGAGCAGCAACGTGGTGTACGCGATCGTCAAGGCCGGTGGCCGCCAGGAGAAGGTTTCCGTTGGTGACGTCGTCGTCGTCGACCGACTTTCCGGCGACGCTGGCGATACCGTCGAACTGCCCGCGCTGCTTCTGGTTGACGGGGAGAAGGTGACCACTGACGCGACGAAGCTCGCGAAGGTCAAGGTCACTGCAGAGATCGTCCGGGACGAGAAGGGCCCGAAGATCATCATTCTCAAGTTCAAGAACAAGACCGGTTACCGCAAGCGCCAGGGACACCGTCAGCAGCTGACGCGTCTCAAGGTCACCGAGATCAAGTAATTCCTCCTCGCAGGGGGCTGGTGCCTGCTGCGAACGGTTCTTCCAGACACTCTTCAGCAGGAAAGCAGGTACCGCCATGGCACACAAGAAAGGCGCGAGTTCCTCGCGCAACGGTCGCGACTCGAACGCCCAGCGCCTCGGTGTCAAGCGCTTCGGCGGCCAGGTCGTCAGCGCCGGTGAGATCATCGTCCGCCAGCGCGGCACTCACTTCCACCCCGGGCTGAACGTCGGCCGTGGCGGCGACGACACCCTCTTCGCCCTGACGGCGGGCTCGGTCCTGTTCGGCCGTCGCCGTGGCCGCAAGGTCATCGACATCGTCGAGGCAGCTGTCTGACGCTCAGACACGCACACAGCTTGTGAAGAGAGGGGGGGGGGGGGGGGGGGGGGGGGGGGGGGGGGGGGGGGGGGGGGGGGGGGGGAGAGGGGCGCGCCGACAGGTGCGCCCCTCTCTTCAGTTGGAGACAGTCAGGTCACGACTGTCAGTTCACGACAGATCCACAGTCCGCCACGGTGCGTCACACCTGCTCGTCGTGGTCGCACAACCGCTCGTCCCGTACCCGCGTCTCGCGCTTCCTGAGCTCTTCTGATTGGTTGATCCATGGCTTCGTTTGTTGACCGAGTGGTCCTGCACGCCTCTGGCGGGAGCGGTGGCAACGGTTGCGCCTCGATCCACCGCGAGAAGTTCAAGCCTCTGGCCGGTCCCGACGGCGGCGACGGCGGTAACGGTGGCTCGGTGATCATCCGGGTCGACCCTCAGGAGACCACTCTTCTCGAGTTCCACCACAGCCCGCACCGGCGTGCCGCGTCCGGGACCCAGGGGATGGGCGACTACCGCCAGGGGTCGAACGGCGAAGACCTCGTCCTGTCGGTCCCCTCGGGCACCGTTGTCAAGGACCGTGACGGCAAGATCCTCGCCGACCTCGTCGGCGAGGGTGCCGAGTTCGTCGCCGCTCCGGGTGGGTACGGCGGGCTCGGCAACGCCGCCCTCTCGTCGAAGCGCCGCAAGGCTCCTGGCTTCGCGCTGCTCGGGGAGCCCGGCGAGGAGCAGGAGATCGTCCTCGAGCTCAAGACCATCGCCGACGTAGCGCTCGTCGGGTATCCGAGCGCGGGGAAGTCCAGCCTCATCGCCGCCATCTCCAAGGCGCGGCCGAAGATCGCCGACTACCCCTTCACCACGCTCGTCCCGAACCTCGGCGTCGTCGATACCGGCAGCTCGCGGTACACCGTCGCGGACGTCCCGGGCCTCATCCCCGGCGCCAGCGAGGGCAAGGGCCTCGGCCTGGAGTTCCTCCGTCATGTCGAGCGCTGCGCCGTCATGGTGCACGTGCTCGACTGCGCCACGCTCGAGCCGGGTCGCGACCCGATGAGCGACCTCGAGACGATCGAGGCCGAGCTCGCCGCCTACGCGGGCGACCTCGAGATCACGGGGAGCCGGGTGCCGCTCAACGACCGTCCGCGCGTCATCGTCCTCAACAAGGTCGACGTTCCCGAGGGACGCGAGCTCGCCGAGCTCGTCCGGCCCGATCTCGAGGCGCGCGGCGTCAAGGTCTTCGAGGTCTCTGCCGTGAGCCACGAGGGACTGCGCAACCTCACGTACGCGCTCGGGGAGTACGTCGAGAGGGCCCGTAAGTTCGCCCCGGCGGTCGAGCCGGCGCGCACCGTCCTGCGACCGAAGGCAGTCGACGACATCGGCTTCACCGTGAAGCGCAAGGAGTCCGGTGGCCAGCCGTACTACGAGGTCCGTGGTGCCAAGCCCGAGCGCTGGGTGCGTCAGACCGACTTCACCAACGACGAGGCCGTCGGATACCTCGCGGACCGGCTCGCCACGATCGGCATCGAGAAGGAGCTCTTCAAGGTCGGCGCCGTCGCCGGCGACGAGGTGCGGATCGGTCCCGAGACGAACGCCGTCATCTTCGACTGGGAGCCCACCCTCATCTCTGGATCGGAGCTGCTCGGTGGCCCTCGCGGCACCGACATCCGGCTCGAGGACTCCGGCCGGCCCACCCGCGGCGACAAGCGCCGCCAGTACACCGAGCGGATGGACGCCAAGGCCGACGCCCGCGCGGAGCTCTGGACCGAGCGCGAGGCCGGCGTGTGGACCGACCCGAACCTGGAAGACGGTCCCGTCGACCACTGATCCGCGAGAGGATGACCACGTGAGCAGCACTCAGGCACGTCCCTCGTCGCGAGGACTGGTGAGAGACGCGCAGCGCGTCGTCGTGAAGATCGGCTCGTCGTCCCTCACGGGTGCCGACGGACGCCTCGACGTCGTCGCGCTGCGCGCGCTCGTCGACGTGCTGGCCGCTCGACGTGCGGAGGGCAAGCACGTCGTGCTCGTCACCTCAGGCGCGATCGCCGCCGGGCTGGCACCGCTCGGTCTCGGCTCACGCCCCAAGGATCTCGCGACCGCCCAGGCGACGGCCTCGGTCGGCCAGGGCCTGCTCGTCGCCCGGTACACCGAGGCGTTCGCCGGGCACGGCGTGCGCGTCGGCCAGGTCCTGCTCACCGCCGAGGACACCGTCCGACGCGGTCACTACCGCAACGCACAGCGGTCCCTCGAGCGACTGCTCGACCTCGGTGTGGTCCCCATCGTCAACGAGAACGATGCGGTGGCCACCGACGAGATCCGCTTCGGCGACAACGACCGGCTCGCCGCCCTCGTCTCGCACCTCGTCCACGCCGACGCGATGGTCCTCCTCACGGACGTCGACGGCCTCTACGACGGACCGCCCTCGCGGCCCGGCTCGGTGCGGATCAGAGAGGTCCACGGCCCGGCTGACATCGAGGGCATCGAGGTCACCGCGCCCGGGAGCTCCGTAGGTACCGGCGGCATGGTCACGAAGCTCGAGTCCGTCTCCATCGCCACGGCGTCCGGCGTCCCCGTCGTGCTGACGCTCGCGAGCAACGTGGCAGGCGCCCTCGCCGGCGACGAGGTCGGCACGTTCTTCGGCATCACCGGCAAGAGCAGCTCTCGCCGACGCTTGTGGCTGCAGTATGCGGCCAAGGCCCGCGGGCGGCTCGTGCTCGACGAGGGGGCCGTGCGTGCCGTCCTCGGAGGCACGGCGTCGCTCCTGCCCGCTGGCATCACCCAGGTTCAGGGGACGTTCGAGTCCGACGACCCGGTCGAGCTGGTCGACCCCGGGGGGCGCGTGGTGGCCCACGGCCTCGTGTCCTATGACTCCACCGAGATCCCCGAGCTGCTGGGCCGGTCCACGGGCGAGCTGCGCGAGGTGCTCGGTGAGGGGTACGACCGAGCGGTCGTGCACCGGGACGACCTCGTCCTCGTGCGGCGTTCGCGCCGTCCGGCCTGAGCGAGCGTCGAGCCGGTCCGCCGGGTGCTCGCACCTCGGGATGCGGGTGACTCCCCGGTCGACGGTGACTACGCTGGACGCATGACCCAGGTAGTCGACCAGACCGAGCACGTGCCCTCCGACGTCTCCGGTGCAGTCACCGCGGTGGCCGAGCGGGCGAAGGTCGCCTCTCGCGTGCTGGCGACCGCCACACGCGCCGTCAAGGACGCCGCTCTGCACGCGATGGCCGACGCGCTCGTCGCCGCCACCGATGAGATCGTCGCTGCGAACGCCGTGGACCTCGAGCGTGGGCGCGCCGGAGGCACGTCACCCGGGCTCCTCGACCGGCTCGCTCTCACGGGCGAGCGCATCGTCGCGATCTCCGACGCGCTCCGTGAGCTCGCAGCCCTTCCCGACCCGGTCGGCGAGGTCGTCCGCGGTTCCACGCTCCCCAACGGGCTCCGGCTGCGCCAGGTGCGTGTCCCGATGGGAGTCGTCGGGATGATCTACGAGGCGCGGCCCAACGTCACGGTCGACGCCGCCGGGCTCGCCCTGAAGAGCGGCAACGCCGTCATCCTGCGCGGCGGCAGCGCGGCGGCGAGCTCCAACGAGGTCATCGTCGAGATCCTCGGGCGAGCGCTCGTCGCCCAGGGTCTGCCGTCGGACCTCGTGCAGTCGATCGACGCCCACGGGCGACCTGGCGCGGTGGCGCTCATGCATGCGCGCGGCCTCGTCGACGTGCTCGTCCCGCGCGGCGGAGCCGACCTCATCCAGACGGTCGTGCGCGAGTCCACGGTGCCCGTCATCGAGACGGGAGTGGGCAACTGCCACGTGTTCCTCGACGCCTCTGCCGGGCTCGAGACCTCGATCAGTATCGTGCTCAACTCCAAGACCCAGCGGGTGGGCGTCTGCAACGCGGCCGAGACCTTGCTCGTCCATGCCTCCGCGGCCCCCGCGGTGCTGCCGGGAGTCCTCGCGGCACTCGGCGCGGCCGGTGTGACCGTCCATGCGGACGACGCGACGTCGGCACTCGCGCCCGACGGGACGACGGTCGTCCCCGCGACGGACGAGGACTGGGCGACCGAGTACCTCTCCCTCGACCTCGCCGTCCGCGTCGTGGCGGACCTCGACGAGGCCATCGAGCACATCAGGACGTGGACGTCCGGCCACACCGAGGCGATCGTCACGAACGACCTCGTCTCCTCCGAACGGTTCGTCGCCGAGCTCGACTCCGCGGCGATCATGGTCAACGCGTCGACCCGGTTCACCGACGGTGGTCAGTTCGGCCTCGGCGCCGAGATCGGCATCTCCACCCAGAAGCTCCACGCCCGTGGCCCGATGGGGCTGGGTGAGCTCACGACCACCAAGTGGATCGTCAACGGCGACGGCCACGTGCGTCCGTGACCTGGGCCGACGTCAGCCGGCCGCGTCCGACCGGGTGAAGGTCGACGCGCCGGGGTGTAGTCGGGAAGTCCGGGTGCCGACATGTGTCGTGAGAGACTAGATGATCAGTTCGCCTCAGCCATGGTGGACAGCAAGAGGTGGTCCTGCTCAAGGATCGCGTGACGTGCAATCTTCAGGAGGATGACGTGTTCTCAGCAGTCTTGGCGGAAGAGTCTGAACTCGTGAACCACCTGCCGATCTCCGCACCGGTCTTCGGCATCACCGCGTTCGTCGTGTTCGTCGGCCTCCTCGCCGTGACCTACGCGTTCCGCAGCGTATGGACGCGTCACTGACTGCTCGGGGTCTCGGGCTGATGACGTCTCACCGACGCCGTGTAGGTGTCATGGGCGGCACGTTCGACCCGATCCACCACGGTCACCTGGTGGCCGCGAGCGAGGTAGCCGCGCGGTTCCAGCTCGACGAGGTCGTGTTCGTCCCCACCGGGCAGCCGACCTTCAAGCAAGGGCAGGACGTCAGCCCTGCGGAGCACCGCTACCTCATGACCGTCATCGCGACGGCCTCGAACCCGAGGTTCACGACGAGCCGTGTCGACATCGACCGGGTCGGGCTGACGTTCACGGTGGACACCCTCCGGGACCTGCGAGCCGAGCGTCCGGACGTCGACTTCTTCTTCATCACCGGAGCCGACGCGATCGCGCAGATCCTGTCGTGGAAGGACACGGACGAGCTCTGGCAGATGGCCCATTTCGTCGCGGTCACGAGGCCCGGTCACACACTCTCCGTCGACTCCCTCCCACCCGACGTGGTGAGCGTGCTCGAGATCCCCGCGCTGGCGATCTCGTCCAGCGACTGCCGGGCCCGCGCGCGCGCCGGTGAACCCGTCTGGTACCTCGTCCCTGACGGCGTCGTGCAGCACATCGCCAAGTACGGGTTGTACCGTGAGTCGGTCGTGAGGGCAGTGTCATGACAAGCACAGACAGCAACGGGGTCCCGCTGACCCGTCGCCAGATCCGGGAGCAGGCGGCCGCAGCCGCGGCAGCCGCCCCCAGCGGCGGGGGACAGGGGAGCGCACGCCCGGAGCCAGCGCGCCCCGAACCGTCGCGCTCCGCGCAGGTGCCCCTCGAGCAGCGCCGCACCTCGTCGCGGGCCCCCCAGCCGGTCCAGGCCGCCCAGCGCCCCCGTGCGGCCCCGCAGCCGGAGGCGTCACGACGCCCTGTCGCGCAGCCGCCCGTCCAGGCGCCGCAGCAGCAGCGCCGGACGCCGGCTGGTCCTGCGCAGCCGAGCACCCGCGGGCATGAACCGACACGCACGGCCCAGCCGCCTTCCGCGGCCCAGCCTCCGTCGTCCGGTCCGCCCTCGCGCTCCGGGCAGCCTGCCGGTCCCGGTCAGCAGCCTTCCGGCACACAGCCCAGTCGCGTAGGTCACTCACGCGTGCAGCAGCCGGCACGTTCACCGTCGGGCGTGGCTGAGGACCGGTCCACGGGAGCGTCAGGGCTCTCCCGACGCTCCTTGCGGGAGCAGACGGGCGTCCAGCGACCGGTCGTCGTGCCACCGCTCCAGTCGAACGCCATCCGGACGGTCGACGAGACCGGCGAGCTCTCCGGTCTCCGGGACCTGGGAACCGGCCGCAGCGCTCCGGCGTCGCCGTCCGCCCGACCGTCAGCGGAGGGGGCGCGGGCTCCTGAGTCGCAGCAGCCGACCGTCCAGCGCCAGCCAGTGCAGCGCCAGCCAGTGCAGCGCCAGCCGGTCCAGCGACAGGCTGTGCCGGGGCAGCCGGCCCAGGCTGCACCGGGACAAGGGGTGCCGGGGCAGGGTGCGCCCGTCCAGCCGGCTCCTGTCCAGCGGCAGTCGCTCCAGGGGTTCCCGACACGGCAGCCAGGCGCGGCAGTCCCGCCGCGTGAGCAGAGCCCGGTTCGGCCGGGCGTGCACCCGACAGGGACGCAGGGGACGGACCCCGGTCGGCGACCGTGGCCGCCGGTGGATCCGGCACCCTCGGGGGTCGAGGGACGGTCGACGGCCTTCCTCCCGCCGCAGGTCGCTCGCCCCGTAGAGCCTTCCTCCCCGGACGTCGACGTGTTCCAGCAACGGATCTCCGCGCCCGAGGAAGCTTCCCCGACCGGGCCGGGTCCGCAGGACGACGTCTTCGTCGAGGAGCTGCCGCGCTGGGACGCCATCACCGCGGCGCCCGCTGCGAGCCCGGCACCACGGGCGTTCCCGGCCGTCGTCGCGCACGCCGACGAGGAGCTCGACGACCAGGACGACGGCGACTTCGACGACGATGACGATGACGACGACTTCGACGAGAACGAGCACAAGTACACGTGGCTCCACTACCTCATCCTCGTGGCGGTGGCCTTCGTCCTCGGCCTGATAATCTGGAAGGTCGGACTCGAGGGCAGCGGCACCGCCGGACCTCCCGACTCGAGCTCGGTCGCAAGCATCGCCCTGCGGACCGAGCACACCCCTGATCTGTACCTCTAAGGAGAGCCGTGCCTGCAACTGACCGTGCCATCGAACTGGCGATCGCGGCAGCCCGCGCCGCCTCGGACCGCAAGGCGGCCGAGATCATCGCACTCGACGTCAGTGAGCAGCTTGTCCTCACGGACGTCTTCCTCATCGCCTCGGGCAACAACGAGCGACAGGTGTCGGCGATCGTCGACGCCGTCGAAGGGGCGCTCCACGTCCTCGGCGCCAAGCCGATCCGCCGCGAGGGGAAGTCTGAGGGCCGCTGGGTCCTCATCGACTTCGGAGACATCGTCGTGCACGTCCAGCACGCCGAGGACCGCGTCTACTACGCGCTCGAGCGCCTCTGGAAGGACTGCCCGGTCATCGAGCTCCCCGAGGACGCTCGGGGTGGCGACGGCACCGCGCCCGAGTATGAGCCCGACGACTTCGGTTACCCCGCCGGCGGTGCGGGCGTCGACGAGTGAGCGCCGGGACGGTCGTCTTCCTGCGGCACGGACGGACGTCCTACAACGCAGCTGGAAAGCTCCAGGGACAGATCGACATCCCGCTCGACGAGGTGGGGCTGTGGCAGGCCGAGCACGGCGCTTCGGCGCTGGCTCGGATCCACGCTCCTACCCGGGTCGTGGCGTCGGACCTGTCCCGAGCGGCGGTCACCGCCGAGCACTTCGCGAAGGCCTCGAGCGTCGAGGTCCTGACCGACCCGCGTGTGCGCGAGCGCAGCTTCGGACAGTGGGAGGGGCTGACGCGCGACGAGATCGATGCCACGTGGCCGGACGAGTTCTCCCAGTGGCGGCGCGGCCTGGAGCCGCAGGGCGTGGACGTCGAGCCCCGGACGGCGGTCGCGCAGCGCATGCTTGCGGCCGTCGAGGAGCACGGTGAGGGCCTCGGCCGCGCCGACACCCTCGTCGTGGTCTCCCACGGAGCTGCGATCACCCTGGGGATCACGGCGATGCTCGGGCTCGATCCGGACTCCTGGCGAGGCCTCAGCGGGCTGAACAACGTTCACTGGTCCCACCTGGAGCGATCGGCAGCCGGAGCGATCACGGGCTGGCGGCTCTCGGGGCACAACCTCGGGGCCGGTTTTCCGCTGGATCACTGGAATGCGGGTCCCGATTGGAATTTGGAGCCGACTTCGTCCTAAGATAACGACGCTTCGGAAACGAAGCGCCGGGTTCCTACGGGATCCACGGGGCTGTGGCGCAGCTGGTAGCGCACCTGCATGGCATGCAGGGGGTCAGGGGTTCGAGTCCCCTCAGCTCCACGTAGAACATGTAGTCAGAGGCCATCTCAGGGCTTGCACGACGAGGACCCTGAGATGGCCTCTTTGCATCCTCCGTGGATGCGCGCATGGTCGCCGCCTCGACGTCCATGACAACCATCACGACGTGCACGTCACCACGTTCAACGGCGCACTGCAGCGCCGGCTGGGGCTCCGACGAGTCGGGCAGCGCGGCACATGCGTGCCCCACAAGGGTCTGGTGGTCGCGTCGGTGCTCGGGTGCACCCGGCCAGACGCCTGGCATCACCACCACGATGCACGATCGCTCTGGGAACGAACGCGAGCGACCTGCTCGCGATCTCGAGGACGATCCGTCACCGGGACGCCCACCCCCCACGAAGCGATCACGAGGCGATAGGGGCTGCGACGGCCCACCGGCCCGGAGAAACACGTCGGCCGCGCGCGTGCGAAGGCCTAGGGTGAACGTCGTGACCGTGGAGCGGACCCTGGCGAGGGTCGAGGAGGACCTGCGCAAGGGCGACCTTGCGATGGCACGCACACGCTTGAGCAGTCTCGTCCAGAGCCTTCCTCACCGTCTCGAAGCCCGCGAGCGGCTCGCGGACGTCTACCGTCTCGACGGTGATCGCGTCGAGGCCGGGCGCTGGTCGTACCTCAGCGAGCACCGAGACCAGGCTGAGGTGGCCGCATACGAGAAGGCCTGCGGCGGAGACCCGGTCCGGATCATGCGGGGACTGCGATGGAATGGCCCCGAGGAAGCCGCTTCGACTGACCGTGCGCACCACGTGCTCCTCGACGTCCGCGCACGGGCGGAGTCCGCCGCCGGCAAGAGGCTTGACTGGTCGGATCGTGGACGTGACGTGGGTGGACCCTGGTGGGAAGACGTCTTCGCCATCGGGTGCATGCTTGTGGGCCTCGTGCTCGTCGCGCTGGTCGGTATCGGTGCGGTGACAGTTCTCAGATGGGTCTTCTAGAAGGAGCCGCCTGCCGTGCGAGGGTTGAGTCACTCACCCTAGGGAGACGGCACACATGATCACGCGACTTGTCATGCTCGGAGCGACGGGTGACCTCGCGGGCCGGTTCCTGCTGCCGGCGTTGGCCCGGCTGTCCGCCGCCGGGCGGCTTCCCCTGGAGGTCCAGGTGACGGGCGGGGGACACGAGAGCTGGACCGACGAGCAGTTCCGGGACCACGTGGACTCCCGGTTGCGTGAGCATGCCGGTGAGCTCTCTGACGACGTCCGCACGGGGCTCGTGTCCGGGCTGCGATATCGCCAGGTCGACCTGGACGACCCTGACAGCGTGGTCCGGCTCGTCCGCGCCGCCGAGGCCGCGAAGGACGCGTCGGGTGCGGTCCCGGTCGCCGTGTACCTCGCTCTGCCGTCACGGACGTTTCCCCTGGCGCTGCGCTCACTGCTCGTCGCCGACCTGGCGCACGGCAGTCGCGTCGCCGTCGAGAAGCCCTTCGGCGACGACGTGGACAGTGCCGTCGTCCTCAACTCGCTCCTGGCCCGCGTCGGAGCCGGAGGGGCGGAGTCCGGCTTCCGGGTGGATCACATCCTCGGCATGCCTCGTGTTCACGACCTCGTGGCGCTGCGCGGAGCAGGCTCGGTGCTCGAGACGGTGTGGAACGCAGCCCACATCGAGCGGGTGGAGATCCTGTGGGAGGAGACGCTGGGCCTGGAGTCGAGGGCCGCGTTCTATGACCGGACGGGTGCCGTCAGGGACGTCATGCAGAATCACCTGCTGCAGGTCATGGTGCTCGCTGCGATGGAGCCACCTGCCGGGGGCACGGAGCAGGACCTGCACGACGCGAAGGTGGAGCTGCTGCGCCGTGTGCGCGGGCCCTCGGCGTCGCAGATGCTGTCCCGGACGGCGCGCGCCCGGTACACCGCCGGCATGCTGGTCGACAGCCTCGTCCCTGGTGGCCGACCCGTGCCGGGCTACGTCCACGCCGACGGGGTGGAACCGCGGCGTGGGACGGAGACTCACGCCGAGGTGATCCTCCAGATCGACTCTCCGCGCTGGACCGGCGTGCCCTTCGTGCTCAGGACGGGGAAGGCGATGGGTGCGTCGCGCAAGGGCGTGGTCCTGCACTTCCGCGAGGCCGTAGCGGCACCCACGCCGACGGGCGTCGACGTCGTCTCGCCCCGGGCTCTGTGGATCGAGCTCGACGGGCCGGGCGGGACAGTGAACGCGCCGGGGGAGCTCTCTGCGTACCAGGAGGTCTTGACCGATCTCCTCACGGGCGGCAGTCGAGCATCGGTCAGCGCAGAGGAGGCTGTCGAGGCGTGGCGGATCTTCGATCCGGTGCTGCGCGCCTGGGCTGCCGGCGCCGTACCGCTCGACGAGTACGCAGCCGGCTCGTCCGGCCCGGACCGCTGCGCCTAGCCCATCGAGAGAGTCGAGCAGAGGACCGAGCCGAGGCTGTCGCCAGCGCGCAGGTCGTGGTGCCCACCTATGCTCGAAGACGGTTGCGTGCTGTCCGGCCCCGACGGGCGCCCTCCGGCTCACCAGCCGTCTGCGCACGCATCATCGACAGAAGGAGTAGCCGTGCTTCCCGCACCCGCTCGACCCAGGAGCGACCTGCTCCCTGACCGTGCCCCCACACCGGTGCGGACCCCGCCGCCTGGTGCGCACGCGCTGGTGGTGGGCGCCACGGGCATCGCCGGCTCGGCGCTCGTCGAGCAGCTCGTGGCATCCGGATGGCGCACGACAGGGCTCTCACGGCGGCCGTCGGGTATCGCCGGCGCCGGGCACGTGGCGGCGGACCTCACCTCACGAGCGGGCCTGGAGTCGGCGCTCACCGATCTGCGGCCCACGCACGTGTTCATCACGGCCTGGTCCCGCCAGGACACCGAGGCGGAGAACATCCGCGTCAACGGGGCGATGGTGCGTGACCTGCTGGCTGTCGTCGGACCGCAGGGCTCCGTCCGCCACGTCGCGCTGCTGACCGGGCTGAAGCAGTACCTCGGCCCCTTCGAGTCCTACGGCGTCGGCGTGCTGCCCGACACCCCGTTCCTCGAGGATGCCGAACGGCGACCTGTGGAGAACTTCTACTACGCCCAGGAGGACGAGCTCTTCGCCGCAGCCGGGACGCATGGCTTCACCTGGTCGGTGCACCGAGCCCACACGATCGTCGGGTACGCCGTCGGCAACGCCATGAACCTCGCCTCGACCCTCGGGGCCTACGCGGCGATCGCACGAGCCACGGGCCGACCGTTCCTCTTCCCCGGATCGCTCACCGCCTGGAACGGTGTTGTCGACCTCACCGACGCCTCTCTCCTCGCCGACCACCAGCTCTGGGCCGCGACCACCCCGGGCGCCGCAGACACCGCGTTCAACATCGTCGACGGTGACGTCGTCCGGTGGCGCCGACTCTGGCCGCGGCTGGCAGCGCACCTCGGGGTCGAACCGCAGGGTCCGAGCGAGCACCCCGTTCCCCTCGAGGAGCAGATGGCCGACGCGGAGCCCGTGTGGGCGCGACTGGTCGCCGAGCACGACCTCGTCGAGCCGGACCTGGCGCGGGTGGCCTCCTGGTGGCACACGGACAGCGACCTCGGCCGGGACGGCGACGTGCTCGCAGACATGACGCGCAGCCGCCTGGCCGGCTACACCGGCTACGTCAGCACCGAACGCGCACTGCTCGGCGTCCTCGACCGCTACCGGTCCGAGCGCGTCCTTCCCGACCCTCGGCGCGGGGGAGTCTAGGCCTCCTGCGGCACTCCGTGCGCAAGCCAGGTGGAGGGCGCCGTCCGGCTGGCTCGCGCCGTGCTGCTCCTCGCGAGCGTCATGGTCCTCGACCACGGCATGGCCGTCGTGGTGGACCAGATTCGTCGCCGCCGACCCATCGACGAGCAGGCCCTCAGCCGGCCAGCGAGCCGCCGAAGATCTGCCAGGCGAGCAGCGACTTCGCGACGAGGCTGAGGACGAGGTACGCCTTCTCGCCGTGGGCGTAGTCCTTCCACCGGCCGACCTCACGGTACTGGAGCCACTGGTTCAGCCCGAAGCTGAAGAAGAGGACCACCTGGGTGGCGATGATCCCGTAGACGAAGCCGGGTACGGACTCCGACGCGGCGATGTTGTAGCCGATCGAGATCCACGGGGCGAGGCCGACGAGTGTCCCGAACCAGAAGGGGAGCATGGTGGTCGTCCTGCGTCCGGGCGGGTTCATCAGCTCTTGCAGCCACCCGAACAGGATCATGGCGACGTTCGCGCCGGCGACGGCGATCACGGCGCTGATGCTCGTGATGCCCGAGTAGAAACCGATGAGTATGACCATCACCGTGGCGCTCAACGAGTACTCCACCCACCGGAACCGGTTGATGCCGCGCCGCAGGTCCCGCTCGTAGGTGCGGCGCCCCACCGTGGCGGTCACGAGGTGGTCGAGAGCCGCGAGCGTGAGGAAGACGGCGATCGCCCAGCCGATCGGTACGTCGAAGAGCTCCGCGGGCGCGGGCACGGGGCTTCCCGGCGGCCCCTCCGGGATCGAGGACGTCACGGTGATGGCGAACGTGCCCGCGAGGAGGACGACCGCCGCGGCCTGTGCCAGGTGCAGCAGGGCCAGGCCGAGGTTCCAGGTGCGCAGGCCGGCGAGACGTCCCTCGGTGACTCCCGAGGCGACGGGCATGGTGTCGGCATTGGTCATCGGTGCTCCTTCTCGATCCCGGTGCGGTGCGGCCTCGTGGCGCCGACCTGGCGCCCGCGCAGTCAGTGTGCGGTCCGGCCCCGGGTCGCGCGGACGATCTGCGCGACCGCCATCCCGAGCGCCGACACCAAGGGCACGGTGACTGCGACCAGCGCGACAGGATTGGGGTGGAACACCGGTCCGGCCGGACCGGCGATGTATGCCCCGATCGGTACAGCGAAGCCACCACCCCCGCCGCCGCTGCCCTCGCTGCGCCCCGGGGCCGGCTCGCCATCGTCAGGCGTGATGCCTGCGCCCTCGCCACCTCCGAAGCCGAAGCACGCGAGAGCAACAGGGATGATCTCCTGCCCGCCCAGGGTGCCCTTCTCGCCGTAGGTCAGCCGTACGCCCCACGACGACACGGACTGAGCGAGCGCTTCTGTGAGGTTTGTCATGGTTCGACGGTACGCACCGGCACGGCTGCCGACAAGAGACCGTGGACGCTCGCAGGTGCGGGTGAGCGTCCTGGCCATGGTCCGGAGACTGCGCCGCGGCTGTACTGGTGTGGTCGGCACGAGTCCAGGGAGGAAGTCATGAAGATCGTCGTCTTCGGAGGTACAGGGAGCATCGGCAGGCTGGTCGTCCAGCAGGCGATGGAGGAGGGCCACGACCTCACGGTCTTCACGCGGAGCCGTGCCTCGAGCGGGCAGGACGGTCCGCGGCTCCACGTGGAGGAGGGGGATGTCAACGACGCTCGCGCGCTCGTGAGCGTGATCGCCGGACACGATGCGGTCGTCGTCACGCTGGGAGGCGGGCGGAAGGGCGGCGTCCGTGCCCCGGGCACCGCGGCGATCATCGAGGCCATGCATCGGACGGGGGTGCGCCGACTGATCGTGCAGTCCACCATCGGGGTCGGTGGCAGCCGGGCGAACCTCGACCTGTTCTGGAAGTACCTCATGTTCGGCCTCCTGCTCCGCGGCGCCTTTGCCGACCACGTCGAGCAGGAACGCGTGACGAGGGACAGCGGCCTGGACTGGACGATCGTGCGTCCAGGGGCTTTCACCGACGGGCCACGGACGGGGCGCTACCGGCGAGGCATCGACGCAGGCGAGAAGACGGCTCTGAAGATCTCGCGTCCCGACGTCGCCGAGTTCGTGGTCGAGCAGCTGACCGACGAGACCTGGCTGCGGAAGACACCGGCGATCGCCTACGGCTGAGCTCACGCGGGTGAGCGAGACTGAGGGTGTTGCCGTACGGGCCCCGGGCGTCCTAGCGTTGCTCGATCGCCGCAGCCGCGAGCCTGCGGCTGCACGCCCGACGATGGGAGACGTGTCATGTCCCTGCACCTCGTGGCTCTCGTAGTCGCCGCGAACGACCCACCCAGCCTCGTGCGATTCTGGGCGGGTCTCCTCGGTCGGGAGACCGACGAGGACGGACTGACGCTCTTGCCGGACGAGAGCACCGGACTCCGGATCACCTTCGAACGCACGGACGTCCCGAAGGCCGGCCTGGACCGGATGCATCTTCACCTGACGAGCGCCTCGCACGAGGACCAGCGGGCGACGGTCGACCGGGTGCTCGAGCTCGGTGGGCACCACCTCGACGTCGGTCAGAGACCGGAGGAGGGACACGTGGTGCTCGCCGACCCCGAGGGGAACGAGTTCTGCGTCACCGAGCCGGGGAACGCCTACCTCGCGGGGTGCGGGTTCCTCGGCGAGCTCGCCTGTGACGGCTCCCGCGAGGTCGGGCGGTTCTGGAGCGGCGCGCTGGGCTGGCCCCTCGTCTGGGACCGCGACGAGGAGACCGCGATCCAGTCACCGGCGGGCGGGACGAAGATCTCCTGGGGAGGTCCGCCGGTGGCGCCGAAGGTCGGGAGGAACCGCCTGCACCTCGACGTGGCCCCGCGTGCCCAGGGCGATCAGGTGACCGAGGTCGACCGCCTCGTCGCGCTGGGAGCGACGCAGGTCGACGACGGTCGGCGCACCGCTCCCGGGGTGATGATGGCCGATCCGGACGGGAACGAGTTCTGCGTCCTCACGCCTCGCTGAAGGTCACCGCTGCACCGGCGAGCTGAGCCCGGTGCTCGCTCGGGCTGATGCCCCGTTCCCGCTTGAAGGCCGCGCTGAGCGCGAACGCGCTGCCGTACCCGACCTCGCGCGCCACGGCGGCGACGGTCGTGCGGGGCTCGAGCAGCCGGTCGGCGGCCAGCGCCAGGCGCCAACCCGTGAGATAGGTCATCGGGGGCTCGCCCACGAGCTCGGTGAAGCGACGGGCGAGAGCCGCGCGGGAGACGCTCACCCGGGTGGCCATCTCGGCGATCGTCCACGGGTGAGCCGGGTCGTCGTGGACGAGCCGCAGCACCGGACCCACCACAGGGTCGCTCAGTGCGCCGTACCACCCGGGGTGCCCGGGCGGCTGGTGCGCGAGCCAGGCACGCAGGACCGCGACGAGCAGCAGGTCGAAGAGGCGGTCGAGCACCGCTGACTGGCCGGCGTCGTCCTTGATGATCTCGTCGGCGAGCATCCGGACCAGGGGGGTTCGCAGCTCGCCCGCGGGGAGGTGGATGACCTGAGGGAGCGCCCGGACGAGCTGCTGGCTGACCTCACCTCGCAGCTGGTAGCAGCCCAGGAGCATGACGGTGGTGCCGTCCGGGCTGTTTCCCCACGAGCGCAGCCCGAGCGACATCTCGTCGCGGAGGTCCCGCCCACCCGGGCTGGTGCACCGCATCTCGGGGCGGATGATGACCTGGAGCGGGGTCGACGGGTGGTCCGCGACAGTGCAGGCCGCCGGGCCTCGTGAGACGACGACGGCACCGGGTCCCAGCTCCACCGACGGCCCGTCGTCGGGAGTCACCCAGGCCGTTCCCTGCAGGACGGCGATGAGACCGAGCGGTGCCTCGTCCGCGAGGCGCACCGACCAGGGCGGCTCCATGCTCGCCCGCAACAGATAGGCGTTGCGACCGCGCGGGCCGTCGAGGAGCCGAGCCAACGCGTCCATGGTCACGAGCCTAGACGAGCGGTCGACGCCCGGTGTCGAGCCCGAGGATCTGTGCGAGCCGCATCGCGTCGACGGGGGCGCGGACCTTGACGTCGTTGTCGAAGTAGACGAACACGTCCCTGGCCGGCTCGGCTGCTGACCCGTCTCGCCAGGCCGCACACCGGGCGGCCCAGGTGTCCAGGTCGTCCTCGGAGTACCCGCTCACGTACAGCTCGGACGCGCCGTGGAGCCGGACGTAGACGAAGTCGGCGGTGAGCTCGCGCACCTCCGGCCACTTCCCGGCGGTGTCCGCGACGACGAGGGCGACGCCGTGACGCCGCACGAGGTCGATCGCCTCGGGGGTGGTGAAGCTGTCGTGGCGGACCTCGAGCGCGTGGTGGAGCGGGCGGTGGGCGTCGGTGGTCAACCACTCTCGGTCGGTCATCCGCTCGTCGCGATCCTGGGCGAGCTCGGCGGCCTCCGTCGTGGTCCGGGGGAGGAGAGCGAGGAACGCGTCGAGAGTGTCTGCGTCGAAGGTCTCGCGGGCCGGGAGCTGCCAGAGGAGCGGGCCGAGCCGAGGACCGAGCGCCAGGACGCCTGACGCGAAGAAGTTCGCGAGGGCCTGGCGTGCGTTGCGCAGGCGGAGGAGATGGGTGATGTACCGGGGACCCTTGACCGAGAAGACGAAGTCCTCAGGAACCTCGTCGCGCCACCGCTCGAAGCTCGCGGGCGTCTGCAGGGCGTAGAACGTCCCGTTGATCTCCAGGGTCGACAGGCGCTCGCCGACGTAGGCGAGCTCGCGCCGCTGCACGAGGCCCTTGGGGTAGAACGTCCCGCGCCACGGCGTGTACCGCCAGCCGGAGATGCCGACGCGCACCTGGGCGGCCGGGGCCGCCCGGGTCATGCGTCGCTCTCCCTCGGTGCGCCGCCCGCGCGCAGCCGCCACAAGGACGTGACCTCCGCCGACCGTGCAGCGTGCAACGCATCGGCCGCGTCGTCCGCACGCTTGTGGCGTGGTCGGGTGTCGAGCCGCTCGACGACCACGAGCCCCGCCCCGGCGATCATCGCGAGGAGCTCGTCCCGCGACCGCAGCCCGAGGCGCTCGCCGAGGTCGGAGATGACCAACCAGCCCTCACCACCGGGCTCGAGGTGGTCCGGCAGCCCGTGGAGGAAGCGGCGGAGCATCGTGCTGCCCGGGTCGTATACCGCGGCGTCGAGGGAGGAGACCACCTCGGCGGGCAGCCAGGGCGGGTTGCACACGACGAGGGACGCCCGGGTCGGTGGGAAGAGGTCCACCTCGACGACCCGCACCCGCTCGCTGAGTCCTAGCCGCTCGACGTTGTCCCGCGCACACGCGACCGCCCGCGACGACTGGTCGGTCCCGACGACGTCGGCGACGCCTCGGCGCGCGAGGATGGCGGCGATGACGCCCGTACCGGTCCCGACGTCGATCGCGGACGTCCCGGCGGGCAGGGGAGCCTCGGCGACGAGGTCGAGGTACTCGCCGCGGACGGGCGAGAAGACGCCGTAGTGCGGATGGATGGGTTCACCGAGAGCGGGCACGTCCACGCCTTTGATCCGCCACTCGTGCGCGCCGACGGCGCCCAGGAGCTCCTGCAGGGACCGTAGGACGGGCTCGTCCTGCGTGCCGAACGCCTCGACGTAGGCGTCTCGGAGGTCGGGTGCGCGCCGCAGCGGCACGGTGCCGTCGGGGTCGACGGGGACGAGCAGCATGCTCAGGACCTGGGCCCGGCGGGCACGCTGCTGCCGGTGGGCGTGGAAGGCAGCAGCGAGAGCGGCGGGGTCGGACGACGTCGGAGCGACCTGTCGGACGCGGTCCGCCCGCCGGGCGAGCGCACGGAGGAGCTGCCGCGCGTTCTGGAAGTCCCCGTGCCACACGATCGCCGTCCCTGCGGTCGCGAGCCGGAACGCGGTGGCGGCGGTGGTCCGGTCGTCGCCCGCGACGGCGCGCTGCGGTGCGGGCTGGCCCTCGGAGCGCCAGGCTGCGGTGCGGGTGCCGTCAGGGCCGGCCCAGGTGATGGTCATGACCCGAGTGTCCCCCAGGAGGTCAGGGCTTGGGGACCACCGTGAGGACGCGTTGCACGTGCTGGCTCAGCTCGGCCATCCAGGAGCGCAGGAACTCCTCGGTGCTCTCGACCGTGACTGTGCCGTCCTCGTCGACGAGGCCGGGCGTCATCTGGATGTACGCCTCCGGCCCGCTCATCTGCGGCGAGTTGCAGAACGCGAGGATGCTCCGCAGGTGCTGCTGGCCGACGGCTGTGCCGATGGCACCGATGGAGGCGCCGATGATCGCGGTGGGTTTGTGCGTGAACGCGTTCTCGCCGTAGGGACGGCTCGCCCAGTCGATCGCGTTCTTCAGCACACCCGGGATCGAGCGGTTGTACTCCGGGGTGACGAAGAGGACCGCGTCGACGTCCTTGATGGTGGCCTTGAAGTCGCGCGCCACCTGCGGGTAGTCGGCGTCGTGGTCGTAGCTGTAGAAGGGGAGGTCCTTGATGGGGATCTCCTCGAGGACGAGTTCGTCGGGGGCGAGCCGGACCAGCGCCTTCGCCAGCTGCCGGTTGATGGAGGCGGTGGCGATGCTCCCGACGACGTATCCGACCCGGTAGGGCGGCTCGTGCTCGATGATGGTGGTCACGCTCATCACTCCCTCGGACGGACGACAGGGTCGGGGCGCGGCGGTGCGCCCCGTCCCAGCGTAGGTCGACCTCAGTCGGTCGACACCTCGACCTCGACGACGACCCACGACAGCGGCGGCATCGTCAGCCGGAGACCGTTCGCGTCGGCGACGACCCCGCCGAGCGGTCGGAGCCCGACGCGTTCACGGTCCTCGAGGCTGTTGGCCGTGAAGCGGTCCTGGCCCTCGCTCGCGCTGAGCACCTCGGCCCGGACGACCGCGTCCGCCGTCAGCCCCCTCAGGACGACCGTGACCTCGCCGTCGGCGTCGACGTCGCGGTTCGCCAGGAACAGGGCGAGCCGTCCGTGCTCCTCGTCCCAGGTGGCGCTCACGTCGACGAGGTCGACGTCCCCGAACCGTGCGCTCTCGTAGCGGTCCGAGTCCACCGCGGTCCGCAGGATCTGCCCCCGCGCGAGGGCCGCCATCCGGGCGAACGGCCAGAAGATCGACTGTCGCCACGCGGGCCCGCCCTCCTCGGATCGGATCGGGGCGATGACGTTGACGAGCTGCGCCTGGTTGGCGATCGACACCCGGTCCCCGTGCCGCAGGAGCGAGTTGAGGAACGTCCCGACGACGACGGCGTCCGTGACGTTGTACGTGTCCTCGATGATGCGAGGGTGCTCGCGCCAGCGGCCGTGCTCGGAGATGCGGTGCGGCTGGTCCTCCGTGTCGAGACCGCGGGCGTACCAGACGTTCCACTCGTCGAAGGAGAGGTTGATCCGCTTGCTGTGCTTGCCCTTGGCGCGCACCGCGTCGGCCGTCGCGACGACGGAGTCGATGAAGTAGTCCATGTCGACCGCGCTCGCGAGGAAGCTCTTGTAGTCGCCCTCGTCCTCCTGGTAGTAGGCGTGCAGCGAGATGTAGTCGACCTCGTCGTAGGCGTGGGTGAGGACGGTCTGCTCCCAGGCGCCGAAGGTCGGCATGCCGGAGTTGGAGCTGCCGCACGCGACGAGCTCGATGTCGGGGTCCACGAGCCGCATGGCCTTGGCCGTCTCGACCGCGAGCCGTCCGTACTCGTCCGCGGTCTTGTGGCCGATCTGCCACGGGCCGTCCATCTCGTTGCCGAGGCACCAGAGCCTGATGTCGAAGGGCTCTGCTGCGCCGTTCGCGCGCCGGAGGTCGGAGAGGTAGGTGCCGCCGGGGTGGTTCGCGTACTCGACGAGCTCGCGGGCTGCATCGACACCGCGTGTGCCGAGGTTGACGGCTTCCATCACCTCGACCCCGGCCAGGCGTGACCACGAGACGAACTCGTGGAGCCCGAAGGCGTTGGTCTCGAGCGTGTGCCACGCGCCGTCGAGCCGCCGGGGGCGGGAGGACGTCGGGCCGACGCCGTCCTCCCAGCGGTACCCCGAGACGAAGTTCCCGCCGGGGTACCGCACGACGGTCGCCCCGAGCTCGCCGACGAGGTCGAGCACGTCGCGCCGGAAGCCTTCCTCGGTGGCGGTCGGGTGCCCTGGCTCGTAGATGCCGGTGTAGACGCACCGTCCCATGTGCTCGACGAAGGAACCGAAGATCCGGCGTGGGACCGGTCCGATGGTGAACTCTCGGTCGATCGTGATGCGTGCGCGGCTCATGGCGCCCCCTCTGTGGGTGTCGGTACGGCTCGTGCCGGGTGGTGCTGCGGGACGACGGGTACTACTTCCCACCGAAGCCGGTGGTCGCGATCCCCTTGATGATCTGTCGTTGGAAGAAGAGGAAGACGATGATGAGTGGCGCGGCGGCGAGCAGCGCCGACGCCATGTTCTGGGCGTACTGCACGCCGTAGGCGCTCTTGACGGTCTGCAGGCCCACGGGGAGCGTCATGAGCGACGAGTCGTTCGTGACGATGAACGGCCAGAGGAAGTTGTTCCATGCGCCGATGAACACGAAGATCGAGACGGCCGCGAGGATCGGCTGCGAGAGGGGGACGACGATCGACGTGAAGACCCGCATGCGGCTCGCCCCGTCCATGCGGGCGGCGTCCTCGAGCTCGACGGGGATCTGGTCGAAGAACTTCTTGAGGATGAAGACCATGGCGGGCGCGATCACCTGCGGGAGGATGATCCCCCAGTATGTGTCGACCATGTTCAGGGCGAGCATCTGGTAGAAGAGCGGCACGATGAGCACCTGGGGCGGCACGACGATCGACGCGATGATCAGTGCGAAGAGCCACCGGCGGCCCCTGAAGTCGAGCCGGGAGAAGGCGTACCCGGCCAGCGCAGAGATGATGACGGTGATGGCGGTGATCGCGACCGCGGTGAGGATCGAGTTGAACGTCCAGCGCGGGATGTTCCCCTCGGAGAGCACGCTCGTGAACGCGTCGAGCTGGAAGCCGTCGGCCGGGATCCACGAGACGGGCGTCGCGCCCGCGGAGGCCTCCGACTTCAGCGACGTGACGACCGCCCACGCGAACGGCAGGAGCCATGTCACGGCGAGCACCACGAGGGCGAGGAGCGCGCCGACGCGCCCGGCGGACAGACGCCGACGCGGCGTCCGGTAGGTCGGGGGCGGTGTCGAGCCCGCACCTGCGGGAGCGCCGGGACCGGTGGTGAGGGTGTCGGTCGACATGGTCACACGCTCCTGCGGGACGTCAGGCGGATCTGCACGAGAGAGATGATGACGATGACCGCGAAGAAGATGTACGAGATCGCGGAGGAGTAGCCGAAGCGGTAGCCGGTGAAGCCCGTCTCGAACATGTACTGCACGATGGGCCGGGTCGTGCCGTTCGGACCGCCTTGCGTCATCATGTAGAACTGGTCGAACACCTTGAGGGACGCGATGATCTGCAGGATGACGATGAGTGCTGTCGTCGGGCCCAGCTGGGGGATCGTGATGGAGAAGAGCTGGCGCCACCTGCCCGCACCGTCGATCGCCGCCGCCTCGAACTGCTGCTCCGGGATGTTCTGCAGCGCAGCGAGGTAGAGGAGGAAGTTGAAGCCGACCGTCCACCACAGGGTGGTCGCGGTGACCGCGAGCATGGCCCACCGCTCGTCCTGCAGCCACGCGATCGGTTCGACGCCGAAGGGCTCGAGCATCGCGTTGATCAGCCCGAGCTGCGGGTTGTACAGCCACGTCCAGAAGAGCGCGACCACCGTGGACGCGAGCAGGAACGGCATGAAGAACGACAGCCGCCAGAGCCACTGGCCCGGGATCCCGAGATCGACGAGCAGGGCGAGGACCAGCGCCACGAGCACGAGCGGGATCGTCGACAGGACGGTGAACAGCGCCGTGTTGCCCAGCGACCGCCACATGACCGGGTCCTGGAACGCCTCGGTGTAGTTCGCCAGGCCGACGAGCTCGCCACCGGCACCCGTGAGGGTCTGCCCGGTGAAGCTGAGGTAGAAGCCGTGGACGATCGGCCACACGAGGAAGAGCGTGAAGAAGACGAGGAAGGGCGCGGCGAACGCCCACCCGGTGCGGTTGTCCCGGGAGAGCCGGGCGGCCAGGCCCGGTCGGCCGGCGGCGAGGCTCGCGCCTGCGAGCGAGACCTTGCCGCGTGCTGTTTCGGTGGACACGATCAGACTCCCTTGTCTTGACGTGGACGGTCCTGACGTGGACGCGGACGCTCAGCCGGTCACGGGGTTGGGCTTGGCCAGGAGCGAGTTGAGCCGGCGGACGAATCCGTCGAGACCGGACGCGGCGTCCGTCTGACCGAGCAGGACGCCCTGGACGTTCTCCATGAAGTAGGTCTGGAAGTCGCTCCCCGAGCCGGAGAACCACGCCTCGGGGTCGTAGCGCAGGAGCTCGGCGGCGTTCGCGTAGCTGGCCTGCGGCACGAGCTCGGCGTACGCGGGATCGTCGACGATCGGCAGGTAGGCCGGGATGTGGCCCGCTCCGGCCCAGGCGAAGGAACCCTTGAGAAGCTCGGCGACGAAGCGATATGTCTCGCGCCGCCGTTCCTCGTCCGGCGCGGACTGGTTCGGCAGGACGAAGGCGTGCGAGTCGCCGTAGACGGCGTCGGTGCCGTAGAGCGTCGGGATCGTCTGGGCGCCGAACGCGATGCCGGCCGCCTTCATCGTCGGCAGCTCCCACACGCCGGTGAGGAAGAGGCCGCTCTCCTCGTTGAGGAACTCGGCGATGGCCGTGCCGTAGTCGCCGGTCGACGCGGCGACGGTGCCGTCGAGCATCTCGTGCATGAACTCGAGCGCGGTGACCGCTGCCTCCTCGTCCATCACCACCTCGCTGCCGGACAGGTCCATCTCGGCACCCATCTGGGCGTACAGGGTGTAGAAGAGCCGCCACATCTGTGCACCGTCACCGAGGTATCCGTAGGACAGCCCGTGCTTGCCGGTGACCTGCTGCATGCGCCGGGCGACGTCGAGGAACTGCTCGGGGCTGGTGATCTCCTCGAGCGTGCCGTCGTCCCTGAGAGCGCCGGCCTGGGCGGCGATGTCGGTGTTGTACATGAGGATGAAGGGGTGCGAGTCGAGGGCGATCGAGTAGAGCTTGTCGTCGACGAAGCCTTTCGTCCACACGGCGTCGGGGAACGTCTCCTCGGTGATGTCGAACTCGGCGAGGAGGTCGAGGTCCCACGCGTCCAGCAGGCCGCCCGGCGCGTACCCGGGGATGCGGGACGCGTGCATGATCGCGACGTCGGGTGCTCGGCCGCCGGCGCTCGCCATGGCGAGCTTCGTGTAGTACGGGGTGCCCCAGGTGAGGACGGTCTGGCTGGTGTCGAAGCCTGCGTCCGCGTTGACCTTCTCGACCATGGTCGCCATGGTGATGCCGTCGCCACCGCTGAGTGGGTGCCAGAACTTCAGGGGGGTTCCGGACGCTCCGGCGCTGCTCGAGCAGCTGGCGAGAGCGGGCGCGACGAGCGCGCCGCCGAGGAGGGCGAGGGAGCCGGAGAGGACCTGTCGGCGGGTGATGCCGGCCTGGGTGCGAGGCCAGGGAGGGGTGCTGCGAGGTGCGGGTGATGAGTCCACGTCGTCACTCCTTTGTGATCGTGGTCACATCGTTACATCGTTAGAATGGATGCGCAAGGGAGAGGTGGGGCCGACCTGCGGGACCAGCGGCGGGAGTCGCGGCCTACCGCCGTGCCGGAGCAGGACCGGGCGACGTGCTCTCTCGCGTGACGAGCGTGTGGTCGATCGTCACGCGCCGGGCCGGCGGGGTGGGGTCGCTCATCCTCGACTCGAGCATCGTGAAAGCTCGCTCGGCGAACGCTCGCTTGTCGAACGAGACCGTTGTCAGCGGTGGCACCGCGTGCCTGCCGTCCGCGATGTCGTCGAATCCCGCGACGGAGACCTCGGCGGGGACCGTGCGGCCGGCGGCCCACAGGACACCGAGCGTGCCGATCGCCATCGAGTCCGTGAAGCAGAAGATCGCGTCAGGCAGCGGGTGTCGTGCGAGGAAGTCCCGCACGGCGAGAGCCGCGCCGTCGGGGGACCAGTCGTCGCACACGATCTCGAGAGACCGGTCCTGTCCGATGCCTGCCTCGTCGAGAGCCAGCCGGTAGCCGCGCACGCGGAGGTGGGCAGCGGCATGATCGAGAGCACCCGGCGCTCCGACGACCGCGATCCGGCGGTGACCGCCCGCCACGAGATGGGCCGTCATGTCACGCGCCGCCGCGACGCTGTCGACCCACACCTGGTCGACACGGTCCTGCTCCACCTCACCGATGAGGACCATCGGGGGCAGCGGCCCCGCACCGCTGATCGCGCTCCCGGCGAGGGCGACCGGATTGAGGATCAGTCCGTCGACGAGGTGAGCACGGGCGCGGGACAGCAGGTGCCACTCGCGGCTGCTGCCCGCCCCCGTCCCCGTCCCCGTCTCCTCGATCTGGATCGCCCAGCCACGCTCGTGCGCGACCTCGACGAAATGGTGGGCCGTCTCGGCCGAGTACGGGGTCGAGAGGTCAGGGAGTGCCAGGGCGACCACCCCGGACCGGCCGTTCCGCAGGGCGCGGGCGCTGAGGTTCGGCACGTAGGCCATCTCCTCCAGTGCGGCCTCGACCCGGGCCTTCGTCTCCGGGCGGACGAACACCTGACCGTTGATGACGTTCGAGACGGTCTTGGGGGAGACGCCCGCACGGCGCGCCACGTCCTTGACCGTGGGACGCATGAGTACCGCCTCTCGCACCGTTCCGGACCCGGGGGCGCCAGGCCGAAGGACGACCGGGCACCCGGTGTGTCACTCAGGATGCCGCGTCGATCACCGCGCGGGAAGTCGCGACGCTGCTTTCATCCGCCCGGAGCTCCTAGCTGGTCGTCCCACAGGCGCCGAGGTCGATCCACCGCGCGGAGCGTCCCGGCGAGGCGCGCCACGTGAAGCGCTCGGCGCGCCAGGCGTGGTCCCGAGCGGTCACGGTCGCACCCGCACGGTAGGAGCGGACGGCCTTCCACGGGCGCAGGCCGGTGCAGTCGACAGCCGCCACCGGAGCCGTGGGTGCAGGGGCAGGCTCGGCCGGTACGACCGGTGGAACCGGCTCGGACGGTGCGGTGCACGCGCCCGCGACGACGCTGTCGGTGTGGGTCGTGCTCGACGCGCGGTACGCCGCGACGCGTCGGGTCACCTCGGCCGGCGCGACGACCTCTTCGTCGGAGTAGTAGACGTAGTCGACCTCCTGCTCGTACGTGGAGGTGCCGCCGGTGTGCCCCTCGAGGTCGATGAACCAGATGTTCATGTTGAGGAGCATCTCCGTCTCCGGATACACGTGCCCGCCGTGCTCGGCCACGAGCGTGCCGTCGAGGTAGTAGCGCACCACCCCGGAGTCGACCTGGAGGGTGAGGTCGTGCCAGCCGTCGAGGCTCCCGACGTCCGTCTCGCTGATGTTGTCCGCCACCCACGGGTCAGGCTGGTAGGTCTCGTACGTGGTGTAGAACATCGCGGCGCTCGTCTGGCCCCAGCCGCCGTTGGGCAGGTACTCGAAGTCGGCCTCGCCGTACGCCGGGTCGTTCGGGAAGTCGAGCGGGGTGATCGTGTAGAACGTCTGCACGACGTGGTCACCGTCGGCCCCCGTCGTCGGCGCGTCCGTGAAGCGGATGCGGGTGGCGTACGTCCCCTCGAAGAACTTCCGCTGGTGCTCCATCTGGGCATTGACGGTGCCTGCGGGGGTGCCGTCGGTGCGCGCTCGCAGCCGTGCTGTCTGTGCCGACCCGGTGCCGGGGAAGTCGACGTTCGCGGCGGACCACGTGTTCCCGTCGATGCCGGGGCCGCCACCGCCCGTGCGCACGGTCCATCCGTTGGCCCGGAGGGCGGGGTCGGACGAGGAGCTGTACGCGAAGTCGTCGAAGAGCTCGCCGCACGAGGTCGACCCGCTCGTGGCCGGAGCGAGCCGTGCCTGCGCGGAGGCGGCCGCGGGGGAGCCGATCGCCGCGAGGGCGAGCGTGCTGGTCAGGGCGCTGGTGAGGACGAGGGAGAGTGCCGTCGTGGAGCGCGGGTGCGCTGCATGCCGGGTTGTGGAGGACGAGATCACGGAGTGGCTCCCAAGGAGTCGATCGGGACATCACGGACAAGTCACGAACTATGTCACAGTTTGATCACGGGTCACAGTTCGGTCACGAGCGGGAGCGGTAGCTGTGACCCGACGTGCACCCCCGCCGCTGGCGGGCGTGGGATCCTGGAGGAATGACCAGCACGGCGTCCTCACGGGCGGGCCTCCCCGCCGAGCCCGCCCCGCGTACCGAGCCTGCTCCACGTGCCGAGCCGACGGGACGCCCCTGCCCCTGCGGCCGCGGTGAGCCCTACGGCGACTGCTGCGGGCCGTTCCATCTCGGTGCAGCGAACGCACCCAGTGCCGAGAGGCTCATGCGCTCCCGCTACTCGGCGTTCGTGGTCGGTGACGTCCCCTATCTCCTGGCGACGTGGCACCCCTCCACTCGTCCGAACGAGCTTGCGCTCAAGGGCGACCGTCGATGGCTCGGTCTCGAGATCGTCGACGTCCGGGGTGGAGGGCTGCTCGACGTGGCCGGTGCGGTCGAGTTCGTCGCGCACTCGGTCGAGGGCGGCCGTCGCGTGGCACAGTCCGAGCGCAGCCGGTTCGTCCGTGAGCACGGTCGCTGGTTCTACGTGGACGGCGTCGTCTCCGCCTGAGCGCCCTCCGGAGAGGGCTGTGCTCAGGACGCTCCAGGCCCGCCGCGCGCGGTTGCGGTCGCCCGTGGCGCGCTCAGACGACGGAAGCCGTGATGAGCCGGAGCAACGCCCTCGCGTAGGCCTCGGCCGCCACGGCGTGGGTGAAGACTGTCGGCTCGCCGTGCAGCACGATCTCCACCTGGAAGCGGGGCTCGGGCTCGTCGGTGCGTCGCAGCGCGCGGAAGGAGCCCCCGAGGAGCGTCCGCAGCTGCTCCTCGCTCGGGTACCACAGCGCCTGGTCGAGCTCGACGGAGTCGAGGGCCCACTCGGTGGTCCCGTTGAACCCCAGGACGGTGCCGTTCGGGTACTCGTGGACCTCGATCGTCATGTCGCTCACGGTGAAGACGGCATCGGTGAGCTCCTCGGCGTCGATCGCGAAACGGTCGCCCGGTGTCGGGCGCCATCGCAGCCCGGCGAGGGCGAGGGTGTGGGCGAGGTCGTGGGAGATCATGCTCCAGTCTCGGCTCCGACCTCCTCCTGCGCGCGGCGGAGGTCGAGGTGCTCTCCTCGCAGTCTCCGTTCGATGGTATTTTCAAGGAGGAGACTCCCCGGAAGGAGATCACGGACGTGAGCGACTGCGGCTTCGGTGACTTCGAGTTCGAACGTCGTTTCTTCGTCGCCGACCTCCCGGACGCCGCGCGGACCGAGCCGGACCCGATGCTCATCATCCAGAGCTATTTCCTTGCCGAGCAGGGCTACGCGATGCGCCTGCGCGTGCAGACCAACTCGGTGCTCCTCCCGCTGGACGGGACGGAGGACGAGCTGGAGATCCTGGGCGACTTCGCCTCGGAGTTCGACTTCTGCGCCGTCACCGTCAAGGGCCCCATGAACGGCGGGACGCGGTACGAGGCAGAGCGCGAGATCGACGTCTCCGTGGGCCTGCAGATGGTCCGCATGGGAGGCGCGCGGGTCATCAAGAACCGGTACTCGATGTGGCTCAGCGGGGACGGCTGGGTGATCGACGTGTTCGGCGGGCGCAACCGCCCGCTCATCGTCGCCGAGTGTGAGCGCGGTGGCCCTGTCACTGACCTCACGATCCCCAGCTTCTGCGTCACCGAGGTCACCGAGGACCGGCGCTTCTCCAACGAGTCCCTCTCCCAGCTGCCGTACTCCGGCTGGGCGGACGGGTACGTGCGCGAGCTCGAGGCTTCAGGTCCGCAGTTCCTCCAGGGCCTGGGGCACAACACGATCGAGACCGAGGCGCCGTAGGGCTGGCCGCCCCCCCTGGCCGCGCACTGATGCCCCGCAGGCCCGTCGTTCAGCCCGGCAGGTGTGAGTCGAGGAACGCCCTGACGTCGGTGAGCTCGTCCATCGTGATGCCGTGGCCGAGTCCTGGGTAGACCCGTTCGGTGAGCGTGGTGTGTGCGGCCAGGAACGTGCGCGCGCGATCGAAGGCGGCGCTGTCGATGATCGGGTCGACCGTGCCGCGGCCGAAGAACACCGGGGGAGCGGCCTGTGCCAGTGCGTGGTCCCCAGCACCGGACGCATCGACGACGAATCCGGACAGCACGACGCCGGCGACGAAACGTGACGGCGCGGAGCGCAGGAGGTGCGTGACCATGAGCCCGCCCTGCGAGAAGCCGAGCAGGAACACCGGGGTCGACCCGGGGACGTGCTCGTCGAGCCACGCGAGGACCGCGTCGGCTGCAGCCTGCGTCGCGGCGGGGTCGGGTCGGCCGGGATCGGCGATCGGCACCCAGGCGAAGCCGGCCTGGGCCGGGAGGGGTGCACGCAGCGCGACGAGCGTGAGGGCAGCGGGCAGGTGCGGCGCGAGGCCCAGGAGGTCGGCCTCGTCGGCACCGTACCCGTGCAGGAGGACGAGCAGCGGGTCCCCGGTCGCGAGGTCGCGGGACCATCGGGTGGCGTCCGTGGAGAGCTTGAGGGTCATCCGGGCACCTTAGCGTCGTCGGCGCGTCCATCCGCCCTTCCGGTGCTCAAAGAAGGACAAATGCTGCCGAGAACATCGCTATTCTTCACCCATGGGCGACGGGGATGCGGCGACGGGGCAGGCTACTTCGGAGACGACCGACGGGGGCTCGGACGGCTCCGAGGCGCTCCTGACGTCGGTTGCCGCGCCGATGATCCAGATCCTCGGGCTGTTCCTCACCGTGGGGGCGTTCCTCGCGTGGCGCGGTGGCGGGGACGTCGAGCTGCCGACCGTCGCGCTCGTCCTCGCAGGTGTGGTCGTGCTCGTCGGAGCGGCTTTCGCGTGGCGCGGCGATGCGCTCCTGGGCTTCGTGGTGGGTGGCAGTCCGGTCGTCGTGGCGTCCGCGTTCGTGCTTCTCAGCGTGCTGGTCCTCGCTGCTGTCCTGCTCCTGCCGTCCGTGCGGCTGACGTTGAGCACGGCCCCGGTTGCCATCATCGGCGTCGTCTCTCTCGTCGGGCCGATGGCCGAGGCCGTCCAGCATCGCCGCTCGTCTCGCGGGGGCCGACGGGAGGGGGTGCGCGCCGCGTCGCGCGACCGGCTCTTCAACACGGTCCTGGGATACCTCGTGTGGCAGATCCCGCTGGCAGCGGTCCTGCTCGTCGGTGCCCTCTGGCTCGCCGACGTCACCGGATGACTCCTCGGCGGCGACCCGTCAGGGAGTGAGCGGGGCGACGGAGCCCTCGGTCTCCAGGTGGTCCGCCATCGACATGAGGAAGTCCACGACGGCCTGCCTCGACTCGACCGGGACGGACTCGGCGATCTCGCGCATGCGTGCGTGCATCCGGGCGAGCCGGTCGCGGATCTCGTCGTGTGCGAACGGGGTGCAGGTGAGCACGAGCGCGCGCCGGTCGGTGGGGTGCGGGTGGCGTTCGAGGTGACCGGAGGCCGTGAGCCGGTCGAGCAGCTTGGTCGTCGAGGCGCTCGAGATCCCGAGGTACTGGCTGAGCGCGCGGGGGGTCGCCAGCTCGTCCTGGCTCTCGGCGGCGATGATGAACTGGAGGGCCTGCATGTCGCTGACGTTCATCTCCATGTCGGCGCTCATCCGGCGCCGCATCTCCTGGTCGGTACGACGAAATCGCCGTAGCGCGTGCAGGATCGCCACGAGCGACTCACTGTTGTCATACCAATAGCTCGGCCTGGCCGATTCCTCGTTGGGTTCCACATCAACATGCTACCTTGTCTAGCAACTAGATAGGCTAGGTAAATTGGGCAGGGCCGACCGGCAGTCCAGCATCGGAGGTACACCGTGACGACCCACGCGACAGAGCACCAGGACCACGTCGTCCTGCTCGACCCTCAGGGCGAGCGCATCGGTACCGCCCCGCGCGCCACCGTCCACGGGACCGCGACCCCGCTCCACCTGGCGTTCTCCTGCTACCTCCTGCGACCCGACGGCCGGGTCCTGCTCACCCGTCGGGCACTGACCAAGCGCACGTGGCCGGGCGTCTGGACCAACTCCTTCTGCGGCCACCCGCGCGAGCACGAGACGATGACCGAGGCCGTCCTGCGGCACGCGCGTCACGAGCTCGGCCTCACCGTTCACGACCTCGACCTCGTGCTGCCCGACTTCCGCTACCGGGCGGTCGACGCCTCGGGCGTCGTCGAGAACGAGATCTGCCCGGTCTACTTCGCGACGACCACGGACACCCCCGCGCCGAACCCCGACGAGGTGGTGGACGTGCAGTGGGTCGACATGGAGGACCTCGGTCGCGCCGTCGGTGCGACGCCCTGGGCGTTCAGCGAGTGGATGGTCCTCCAGCTCAACCAGCTCGCACAGATCGAGCTCCCGGTGCCGGACCGTGCCGGCGAGGTGGTCGCGTGAGCGCCCCGACGGCCACGGGGACCGCACGGTCGCGACAACCCGACGCGGCCGTCGCCGTCGCCCCGGTCTACGCCTTCGACGCGATGTCGGTGGACTCCGCCCTCGACGCGTTCTTCGACCAGGGGATCGCCCGCTCCGCCGCCTACGGACCGCACTACGAGGCGCTCTGGCAGAGCCTGCGCGACGCGACCCAAGGTGGGAAGCGGTTCAGACCTGCGCTCGTGCTCGGCATGTACGAGCTGCTCGGCGGCCGGGACGACGAGCTCGTGTGCACCGTCGCTGCGGCGGTCGAGCTCCTCCACTCGGCCTTCGTCATCCACGACGACGTCATCGACCACGACGACACGCGCCGTGGTCGACCGAACGTCTCAGGAACCTTCGCGCGGCGTGCCACGGTAGCGGGCTCCGACGACCACGGTGCGCGCAACGTCGGCCACGCTGCCGGGATCCTCGCCGGCGACCTCGCTCTCACTGGTGCGGCCCGGATGATCTCGCTGTCGACGGCGGAGCCTCACGTCAAGGCCGAGCTGCTCGACCTCCTCGACCACGCGATCTTCGCGACCGCTGCGGGCGAGCTCTCGGACGTCCAGTTCAGTGCCGGACCCGGCCCTGTCGATCTCCCCGAGATCCTCACGATGGAGGCGCACAAGACAGCCGTGTACTCTTTCGAGCTGCCGCTCCAGGCCGGCGCCATCCTCGCGGGCGCCGACCGTCGCACGATCGAGTGGCTCAGCCACTTCGGGCGCGAGGTGGGCATCGCCTTCCAGCTCCTCGACGACCTCCAGGGAGTGTTCGGAGACGCGCGGGTGACAGGAAAGAGCGTTCTGACCGACCTCCGGGAGGGCAAGATCACGCCGATCATCGCGCACGCGCGGAGCACGTCCGCGTGGGAGTCGATCCGACCCGTCCTGGGCGACCCGGACGTCACCGAGGACCAGGCCGCCGGCGTCCGCGAGGCGCTCGAGCGATCCGGGACCCGGACGTCCATCGAGAGGCTCGCCGACGAGTACCTCGAGTCGGCCCTCCGACTCGTGGACCAGCTCGGCCTCCCGCCGGCGTTCCCCGGATGGTTCTCCTCGATCACCCACACCTTTCTCAGGGAGCACCATGAAGCCGTCTGACGAGACCTATGACGCCGTCGCCCAGGCGAGCGCCGCGGCCGTCATCCGCGGGTACTCGACGTCCTTCGGCTGGGCGTGCCGGCTCCTGCACACGTCGGTCCGGGCGGACGTCCGCAACGTCTACGCGCTCGTGCGTCTCGCCGACGAGATCGTCGACGGTCCGCACGGTGCGGCCGACCCCGACGGTGCGGCGCAGCGTCTCGACGCCCTCGAGGCAGCGACGACCGAGGCGCTTGTCTCCGGCTACAGCACGAACCTCGTGGTCCACGCGTTCGCGCTGACCGCTCGCCGGTACGGCATCGACGCCGAGCTCGTCGACCCGTTCTTCCGGTCGATGCGCGCCGACGTCGACGTCCGTGAGCACACGCCGGAATCGCTCGCCGACTACATCCACGGGTCGGCGGAGGTCGTCGGGCTCATGTGCCTGCGCGTGTTCCTCGGCGCTGCCGGGCGTACACCGGACTGGGACGCGTTGGCTCCGGGCGCGAGCCGCCTCGGGGCGGCGTTCCAGAAGATCAACTTCCTCCGAGACCTCGCGGCGGACCACGACGACCTCGGCCGCGTGTACTTCCCCGGCCTGGACGTCGAGCACTTCACCGACGAGCACAAGGACGCGCTGCTCGCCGACATCCGTGCAGACCTCGACGCCGCCGAGCTCGCCATCGTGCGGCTCCCGGCCAACAGCCGAGCCGCGGTCGCTGCTGCGCACGGTCTCTTCGCCGAGCTCACCGGACGCGTCGCGGCCACGCCGGCGCGAGAGCTGCTCCGCACCCGGGTCCGTGTGCCGGGCCCGATCAAGGCTCGCGTCCTCGCGACGGCCCTCGCCCGGTCGTCCGTCCAGGCTGCGACGGGCGGCGCCACGAGCGCCGGGCGCACCGGCACGGCGACGCGTGGAGCCTCGCTCGGCCGCGCGCGAGCACTCGTCCATGCCCGCACCGACGAGACGAGGCGGTCATGACGCGCGCCATCGTCGTCGGGGGAGGGATCGCCGGGCTCGCCACGGCGGCTCTCCTCGCGCGGGACGGCTACGAGGTCGAGCTGCTCGAGAAGAACGACGAGCTCGGCGGACGCACGGGATCGTGGGAGTCGGAGGGCTTCCGCTTCGACACCGGGCCGTCCTGGTACCTCATGCCAGAGGTGTTCGACCACTTCTTCCGGCTGCTCGGCACGACCGCCGAGGCCGAGCTCGACCTCACGCTCCTCGACCCGGGCTACCGGGTGTTCTTCGAGGGCGCCGACGAGCCCGTCGAGATCACGGCCGACGTCGACGAGACCGTCGCGACGTTCGAGCGGATCGAGCGCGGGGCGGGCGCGCGTCTGCGCGAATATCTCGCGTCAGCGCGCGAGACGTACGACATCGCCTTGAAGAGGTTCCTCTACACGAGCTTCCAGTCGAAGACGACGCTTGCGCGCGCTGACGTGGTGCGGCACGCGGGCCGTCTCGTCTCCCTCCTCGTCACGCCGCTCGACCGCTTCGTCGCCGGGTACTTCCGTGACAACCGGCTGCGCCAGATCCTCGGCTACCCGGCCGTGTTCCTCGGATCGTCGCCCGACCGAGCGCCGAGCATGTACCACCTCATGAGCCACCTCGACCTCGCCGACGGTGTGCTCTACCCGCAGGGCGGCTTCGTGACGATCATCGATGCGATCGCGCGCCTCGCTCGCGCGGAGGGAGTGCAGATCCGCACCGGAGCGACCGTGACGTCGATCCGCACGGCAGGTGGCAGCGGGAGGCGTCGTCCCAACCGCACGCGCGTCGCCGGCGTCACCTACCGGGCTGCGGACGGAACGGTCCACGCGCTCGACGCCGACGTCGTCGTGGCTGCAGGCGACCTGCACCACACCGAGACGACGCTCCTGCCGCGTCCGCTGCAGACCTACCCGCAGGAGTGGTGGGACAAGCGCCAGTCCGGACCGGGTGCGGTCCTCGTCTACCTCGGCGTCGAGGGAGGGCTCCCGGAGCTGGCCCACCACTCCCTGTTCTTCACCGACGACTGGGCCAGCAACTTCGACGCCATCTTCGGGCCCGGCTCCAGCGTCCCCGACCCGGCGTCGATCTACGTCTGCAAGCCGTCCGCCACAGATCCGAGCGTCGCCCCGGCAGGCTCCGAGAACATCTTCATCCTCGTGCCCGTCCCACCCGACCCTGGTCTCGGCTCCGGTGGTCTCGACGGCCACGGCGACGCGATCGTCGAGAAGGCGGCTGACTCCGCGATCGACCAGCTCGCTCGCTGGGCGCAGGTCCCCGACCTGCGGGACAGGATCGTCGTGCGCCGCACCGTCGGCCCTGCCGACTTCGTCGACTCCTACAACTCCTGGTCCGGTGGGGCTCTCGGCCCGGCACACACGTGGAAGCAGAGCGCGTTCCTGCGCGGCACCAACGCATCGAAGAAGGTCGACGGCCTCCTCTACGCGGGCGGGACGACGATCCCGGGCATCGGCCTGCCGATGTGCCTCATCAGCGCGGAGATCGCGCTCAAGCGGCTCCGGTCGGACCGTACGACGACGCCGATGGCCGAGCCTCTCGTGGCGAGGCGGCCGTGACCGGCTGGGAGTACCTCGGAGCGCTCCTCGTCTCGTTCGGGTGCATGCTGCTGGTCGACCACCGCTGGCGAGTGTTCCTCTGGGCGAACCCGCGGCGCGCCGCCGTGGTGCTCGCCGCCGGTGTCATGTTCTTCGTCCTGTGGGACGTCGCCGGCATCACGACGGGGATCTTCGAGCGAGGCGACAGCCCCGGCATGACCGGCATCGAGCTGGCGCCGGACTTCCCGCTCGAGGAGCTCTTCTTCGTCACCTTCCTCTGCCACCTCACGATGGTGCTGCACGGGCTGGTCGCACGCTTCGTGCTGCCTGACCGCCGATCCTCCGACCTCGCGCCGGCAGGCGCACGACCGGCCCAGGGAGAACGCCCATGACGTACCTCCTGCTCAACGGCGCCTTCCTCACCGTCGTTCTCGTCCTCACCCTCGTCCTGCTGCGCGGTGCGCAGACGACGCAGACGGGGCTCGGGCGCTGGTGGGCCCGCTCGGCGGTCGTGTTCCTCGCCCTCGCGGTCCTCACCGTCGTGTTCGACAGCATCATGATCTGGGCCGACCTCTTCCGTTTCGACGACGAGCACATGTCCGGGATGCGGATCGGGCTCGCGCCCATCGAGGACCTCGCCTGGCCGCTCGCCTCTGCCGTGCTGCTGCCCGCTCTGTGGACGTGGCTCGGACGCCGCGACGCTGTCGCAGAGTCCGCAGAGTCCGCAGAGTCCGCAGAGTCCGCAGCGTCTTCAGCGACCAGGCCGGCGCCCGTCTCCCCGGAGACGACACCGTGAACGCCGAGACGTCCCAGGCGCACCACCCGTCCGTCGTCGCCTCGGTGATCGGCTCCTCCCGGCCGATCTCCTGGATCAACACCGCGTACCCGTTCGCGGCGGCCTACCTCATGAGCGGCGGCGGGGTCACCGCGACGTTCGTCCTCGGGGCGATCTACTTCCTCGTGCCGTACAACCTGCTCATGTACGGGATCAACGACGTCTTCGACTACGAGTCCGACCTGCGCAACCCGCGCAAGGGCGGCGTCGAGGGCATCGTCCTCGACCGACGGATGCACCGGGTCACCCTGTGGTCCGCCGTGCTCTCGAACCTCCCGTTCCTCGTAGCTCTCGTCTGGCTCGCGGTCGCCTGGCCGACGTGGGGCGGACCCGACGAGATCAGTCTCGCCGCGTGCCTCGTGACGCTCGCGGTGAGCATCTTCGCGGTCATCGCCTACTCGGCTCCCGGTCTGCGGTTCAAGGAGCGCCCGGTCCTCGACTCCCTCACGTCGAGCACGCACTTCGTCAGCCCGGCCGTCGTCGGGCTCGTCTACGCGGGCTCGTCGTTCTCCGCCCCCGTGCTCTTCACGCTCGCGGCGTTCTTCCTCTGGGGTGTCGCGTCGCAGGCGTTCGGAGCGGTCCAGGACATCGAGGCCGACCGCGAGGCCGGCATCGGGTCGATCGGCACCGTCTTCGGGGCGTCGCGCACCGTGCGCTTCGCGATGGCTGCCTATGCGGTGTCGGCGCTGCTCATGGTCGGTGCCGGCTGGCCTGGTGTCCTCGCCGCAGTCGTCCCCGTCCTCTACCTCGTGAACATCGCACCGTTCCGTCGCCTCACGGACGCGGACTGCGAGCGGGCGAACGCCGGATGGCGCCGGTTCCTCTGGCTGAACATCGTCTCAGGGTTCCTCGTGACGCAGTTGCTCATCTGGATCGCGCTCCGGTAGACCTGCTCCCATGCCCACCGCCACCACCGCCCTCGTGGTCCTCGACCTCACGGGGACGGCGGCCTTCGCGATCAACGGCGCGATGACCGCCGTCCGCACGGCGCGGCTCGACGTCTTCGGCGTCATCACCCTCGGCATGATGACCGCCCTCGGGGGCGGGTTCCTCCGCGACATCCTGCTCGACGACCTGCCCCCGGCGACCTTCCTCGACTGGCGGTACCTCGCCGTCGCCGCAGCCGGCGGGGTCATCGCCTTCCTCCTCGGACAACGGCTCGACAAGCTGGCCATGCCCATCAACGTGCTCGACGCGGCAGGCTTGAGCCTCTTCGCCGTCACCGGGACGCTCAAGGGCCTCGAGTGGGGCCTCGGCGTGGCGCAGGCGATCATCCTCGGCGTGGTGACCGCCGTCGGCGGAGGGACGCTGCGCGACGTCCTCGTGCGCCAGGTCCCTGCCGTCCTCCACTCCGGTCTCTACGCCATCCCGGCGCTCGTGGCCGCCTCACTCACCGCACTTGTGGTCGCCAGCGACCTGGCGCTCGTCCCGTGGACCGTCGCAGCCGCCGCAGTGTGCTTCGCGATCCGCATGGTCGGCCTCCGCTACGACCTGCATGCACCGCGCCCACGGGGAGCACGCGACCAGGACTGAGACGGTCGGTGGCGGCGAGGCCACCGAGTGTGTGGTGAGATGTCCGTCGACCGCGAGGAGAGGGACCCGATGGCAAAGCTGTACTTCCGGTACGGGGCGATGAACAGCGGCAAGAGCACCGCGCTGCTGCAGGCCGCGTACAACTACGAGGAACGGGGCCACCAGGTCCTCCTCGCGAAGCCCGGCATCGACACGAAGGCAGGCCGCGCCATCCAGTCGCGGCTCGGCTTCGACCGGGACGTCGACTTCATGATCGGCGAGGGCGAGGACGCCTACGACCTCTTCCAGCAGCACCGCACCCACGTGCGGAGCACCTCGGACCGCGACGTGAGCTGTCTCCTCGTCGACGAGTCCCAGTTCCTCTCCGCCGGGCAAGTGAACGACCTCCTGCGCATCGCCACCCTCGACGCGATCCCCGTCATCTGCTACGGCATCCGCACCGACTTCCAGACGGCCGCGTTCCCAGGGAGCCGCCGACTCCTCGAGATCGCCCACAGCCTCGAAGAGCTCAAGACGATCTGCCGCTGCGGACGCAAGGCGATCTTCAACGCCCGCTCCGTGGACGGCGTCTTCACCTTCGACGGTGAGCAGGTCGCGATCGACGGGGTCGCGGTCGCCTACGAGTCGCTCTGCGCGGCGTGCTACCTCCGTGAGAGCGGCGGGCACCTCACCCGCTGAGAGAGCTGGCCCGTCCAGGACCGGCGGGCTCGCGCGGCTCGGCACCGCCGGCCAGGTCGAGCGCCCGGCGGACCGCTTCCCGGGGCGACGCGAGGACCGGCACGCCGAGTCCTGCGAGGAGCTCGGCAGCCGGCGCCATCGACGCCTGCGCGAGGACGACGACGTCCGCTCGAGGTGCCTCAGCAGGGTTGCTGGGCACGACGGCCGCGGCGACGTGCTCCGCGACAGCGGCGGCGAACTCCATGGGCCTGCCGGCCTCGAACAACGGCCAGGCCGAGTCGCACCGCAGGACACCGATCGAGATCTCCCGACCGGCTGCCTCGGCGCTCGCGGTAAGGAGGGCCGTCGTCGGGCCGAGGGTCGATCCCAGGGCGACAGCGACGAGGACGCGCACCGGCGCGCCCGGGTGGCCCGGGGGAGTGCGCACCGCGCGATCCGCCATCGGACGGTCGACGCGCAGCACCGGGATCCCTTCCGTGAGCCCGACAGCCTCGGCCAGGGAGCCGATCGTCGAGCACGTGCACACGACCACCTGGGCGCCGGCCGCCGCCAGCTCGGCCACGGCAGAGCGGACGGCGCTCCGGAGCTCACTGTCCGGAGCATCCGCTCGCGCCCGATCCAGCAGCCCTGGACGCACGAGAGAGACCGACGTCGCCGACGGGTCGGCCACGCTCACGAGCGCGTCGAACACAGGTCCGTGCACGTGTGAGGTGTGCAAGAAGCCCAGGCGCGGTCGGGGTGGAGGCAAGGGGAGAGAGGGGGACATCCAGCCAGTATCCCGTCCGGCGGCGCCGCCGAGCGGGAATGGCGGACGGACCCCGTGGGCCCTAGGTCCCGCGCGCAGCGGGTGTTGCGGGCGGATCCTGGCAGGACTGGCCGACGAAGGGGACTGTCATGCGGATCAGCATCGCTGTCGCGAGCAAGCACGGGTCCACGGCGGAGATCGCCGCGACGATCGGCGAGGAGATCTCCGCCGCTGGTCACGAGGTGACGGTCCATGACATGGCGTCGTCGAGCGTCCTCGAGCTGGACGACGCCGGCGCGATCATCCTCGGCAGCGCCATCTACTACGGGCACTGGCTCCTGCCAGCGCAGGTCTTCACGGAGGACCTCGCCCTGCGGCTCGACGGGCGTCCGGTGTGGATGTTCTCGAGCGGCCCGGTGGGGGCCCCGGCGCGACCGGACCCGACGACCGTCGACGTCGAGGACCAGCTCGTCCTCATGCAGCCCCGCGAGCACAAGGTCTTCGCGGGGCGGCTCGAGAAGACGCGGCTGCACCGCGGCGAGCGCGCGGTCGCGACGGCCCTGCGCTCGCCCGAGGGCGACTTCAGGGACTGGGACGAGGTCCGAGGGTGGGCGCGGGACGTCGCCCGGGCTCTCGACGAGGCGCGGGCGACGACCACCTAGGGCTCCAGGCTGCGCGTCACCAGCGGGCGTGGACGTGCTCGCGGATGCTCGAGTCGTAGATCTCGGTGAAGCGTGCGAGCTGCTCGGCGGTGAGCGGGGGGAGCGATGCCGCCGCGGCGTTCCCCTGCGCCTGCTCGGGGTTGCGTGCCCCGGGGATCACGGTGGTGATCCCCGGCTGGTCGAGGATCCAACGCAGCGCGAGCTGGGCCGTCGTGGCGCCGGAGCCCTCCGGCACGAGGGCGGAGATCTCGCGGGCCGCGGCGACGCCGACGTCGAACGGGACGCCGGCGAAGGTCTCGCCGACGTCGAACGCCTCGCCGGAGCGGTTGTACGTCCGGTGGTCGTTGGCTGCGAAGGTGGTGCTCTCGTCGTACTTGCCGGAGAGCAGACCGCTCGCGAGCGGGACGCGCGCGATGATCGCGACGCCAGCCGCTGCCGCTGCGGGCAGGACCTCTTCGAGCGGCTTGCGACGGAACGCGTTGACGATGATCTGGACGCTGGCGAGCGACGGTCGGGCGATCGCGGTGAGGGCCTCGGCGCACGTCTCGACGGAGACGCCGTAGGCACCGATCCGGCCCTCAGCGACGAGGGTGTCGAGCGCGTCGTACGTCGCGTCGGCGGAGAACACCGGGGTGGGCGGGCAGTGGAGCTGGACGAGGTCGAGCGTGTCGACGCCGAGGTTCTCGCGGCTGCGGTCCGTCCACGAGCGGAACGCGTCGAGCGTGTACGCCTCGGGAGTGTGCGGGTCGGCACGACGGCCCATCTTCGTGGCCACCGTGATGCCGTCGCGCCCACGCCCGGCGAGGAACGAACCGATGATCTTCTCGCTGCGGCCGTCTCCGTACACGTCGGCCGTGTCGAGGAACGTCACCCCGGAGTCGAGCGCTGCCGCGAGGACGGAGTGCGCTGCCTCCTCGGAGACGTCACCCCAGTCCGCGCCGAGCTGCCAGCAACCGAGGCCGATGGCGCTGATGTCGTGATCGAACCGGGACGAGGTGCGGATATCCATGGGCTCAGCGTAGGTGCTCCTCGGGGAGGCTGCTGAAAGCGCGGGGCGGAGCCGCTCGCCGGGGGTGTGGTTCGGCGAGTCGGGCAGGCGGTGCCCCAGCGCTCACGCACACGAGAGTAACTCTGCAGGTCAGATGCACGTCTTCAACCTTGCCCGTCTGTCCGCCGAGTGAGTAGATTCCGTCACACCCGGCGCACGGGAAGGCTGCGCTTCGCCATCGCGCGGGAGATCCTCGCCGAGGACTGCTCGCCGTCCTCTTGGATCCGAGGAAGGTACGCCCATGACGAAGATGATCCTGCAGGACGAGATTTCGCCGATGCTGGCGGTTCGGGGTTTCGAACGGTCGAAGAAAGGTCTTCCGACGGTCGTCGAGCAGTGGGATCGGCATGACCGTGTGGCTGAATCCTGAGAACCGGCTCCAGCGGGTGCGGACGGTCAGCGTGGACTGCTGGACGGGGGACGACGAGGACGAGGGCTGGTTGTACTCGTTCTCTCAGGCGCGTGCGGTCTCCGAGATCGAACGCGGGGCGGCGTGGGCGTCGTTCAGCTACACGCCGGAGGTCCAGGGGTGGCCGGGAGTCATCGTCGAGGACTTCGAGCGCGTCACCGTGCCGTTCATCGACGCATGCTCGGACCCGTCCGCGCTCTGCGAGTTCCTGTTGGCTGAACGGGTCCCGCCGTCGAACATGAAGCCGGCGCCGCTCGGATGGGTCCAGGATGCATGGAGCGTCGCCAAGAAGTCCGGGCTGCCCGAGTATCGCGCCACCGCGCTGGCGAGGATCGGTCAGATGCCCCTGACCGTCGAGGACCGCAGGAACGCACTCTTCTGGGCCGGCCTCGTCGGTATCGAGGATCTCGTGCTCAGCCCACCGGTGGAGGTGCACCGTCGATGGTCCCTGCGATCGAGGTGGCGCAGATCGTGATGAGCGGACCAGGTGCCACAGCCAGCGAGGCTCTGGACAGCCTGTTGCGCGGCAGCGTCGTCGAGCGCATCACTGTGGGAGCGCGCCCGCTGTCGTTCACGGCGGTTGTCCACGACGGTGGAGAAGGCCGCCGGCGGCTCGACGTCACAGGTCTCAGACGGATCGTCTTCGATCCCGAGCGCGAGGACCACCTGGGGGACCAGGCGGATCTCATGACAGCAGAAGGGGTCGTGGCCGCTGTGACCCTCCGCCGTGACGGCCTGGACCGCCCGGAGAGCGGCACTGCGACGCTCGTCCTCGACGTGTTTGACGTCGAGATCACGGCTGACAGCGTTCAGGTCTCGACCTGCGAACCTGGGGCGGGCGTGGAGGATGCGGTCCCTGAACGCTTCGCAGAGCGGCTGGAGCTGTGCCGTCCCGGAGAGGTGCTCTACACCGGGCTTGCGCCCTTCTCGCCTGGTTGGAATACCACGTTCACCATCGGTGCCGGATGGATCGAGGTCGAGGAGCTGTACGTGGTGGGCTCGTTCACGATCGACATCACTCATGGGCGGGTCGATATTGGGTTCGTGCGGGATGACGGGTCAGGGTCGGCACGGTTGCGCTTCGATCTCGTCACCGACGTCTTCGTCCAGCCCGACAGGTATGACGGCATCTCGGCGATCGAAGAGTCGTGGCCCCCGCCCTCGATGGGGATGGACGGCTTCGACGAGGTCACCCTCCTGCCGCGCCGTCCCGGATCGCTCGGTGGCCGGTTCCTTGTCATCGTCGGCGCCTTCGACCTCCTGATCGAAGCTCGGAGCGTCTGGTTCACTCGGGAAGAACGTCGCGCATGACCGGGTGGGCGGATCGAGGAGTCAGGACTCTCAGGTGAGGTGGTCAAGACGGTGGCAGGACGACACCAACGACATCTACGGCCGCGTGATCAGGAGGTTTCTTCACGGGGATCTGGACGGGAGGTCGTTCGCCCTTGTGTTCTTCGACCTGTGGGGAACGCAGGCGCCCCGGAAGAACGATGCTCGCAGCGACGCGCTGGGTTGCCTGTTCAGCTTGCTTGAAGGTCTCGACGACCTCGACCATCTCGATGACGAGGCGCTCAGGGGTGCCGTCGAAGATCTGGTGGATATCAGGAGAGAGGAGGAGTCATGATGGCGATCGACCACCGTGGCGTAGGAAGCGTGGTGCCGAGAGCTGAGCTCGAACCTGAACCGAGGTACGCAGAGAACATCGAGGTCCGGGTCCAGGTCCCGAGAGGTGGTTGTCGCGCCGGTGACCTGGGTTCCGTTCTCGACGTCTACGAGGGATCGATCCGGAGAGCGGACAGATCGTCTACGCCGTGTGGCTCGACAGCTACGGCCAGGTCTTCAGTTTCGACGAGAACGAGATCGAGCCGACCGGGGCCCTCAGAGATTCAGAAGAGTGGGATCAGGTCGTGGACGCCGTCTCGGGCAAGGGCGGCGCTGGTGCTGTCGGTGCCGAGTGAGGTCGACCCAGAGCTTGGGAGTCGTGGTCTGAAACTGATCGGGATCGTGATCGGCTTCAACATTCCGCTCTCGGTCTTGCAGTACTTCTTTGTCGAGAGATACCCGTGGCTCTACGTTCCATTCGCTCTTCTGCTTGCCGCAGCGTTCTGGTGCGCGTGGAAAGTCGGTGCGTGGAAGTAGCCCTCGCACCTGACCTCACGGAAAGCGAGGCAACGGCCGAGACGTCAGACCGTGTGCTGGAAGTCCGCGTCGTCGGACTCGAGCTGGGCGAGCTCGCTCTCGGAGTCCCAGTCGGCGAGGTCGAGGCTCGGCAGCATGACACCGAGGTCGCGGCGCCAGCCGGTGAAGCGGTCGGGGAAGCAGCGCTCGAGGAGGTCGATCATCGCGGGGACGGCCGTGGAGGCGCCCGGTGACGCACCGAGGAGGCCGGCGATCGACCCGTCGGCAGAAGTCACGAGCTCCGTGCCGAACTCGAGGACGCCTGAGAGCTTGCCCGGCTTGTTCTTCATGACCTGGACGCGCTGGCCCGCGGTGATGAACTCCCAGTCCTTGGGGTCGGCCGTCGGCATGAAGTCGCGCAGCGACCGGAACTTCGCCCACTTGGATTTCGTCACCTCGCGCACGAGGTACGCGGTGAGGTCCCAGTTGTCCTTCGCGACCGTGATCATCGTGAGGATGTTCGCCGGGCGGATCGACCGGAAGAGGTCGAGCAGCGAGCCGTTCTTGAGGAACTTCGTGCTGAACCCGGCGTACGGGCCGAAGAGGAGCGAGGTCTCTCCGTCGACCACGCGCGTGTCGAGGTGCGGCACGGACATGGGCGGCGAGCCGACGTCCGCCTTGCCGTAGACCTTCGCCTGGTGCTGGGCGACGATCTCCGGGTTCGTGGTCCGCAGGAACACGCCGCTGATCGGGAAGCCGCCGTAGCCCTTGATCTCGGGGATGCCCGACTTCTGGAGGAGGGGGAGCGCCCCGCCGCCGGCGCCGATGAAGACGAACCGGGCGTCGACCTCGCTGCGTACGTCGCGGGCGTTCCAGCCGCGGTCGGCGACCTTGAGGCGCCACGAGCCGTCCTTGCGCTGGCTGAGCGCGGTGATCTCGTGCTCGAGGTACAGCTGGACACCCGTCGAGACGAGGTAGTCCGTGAGCTGGCGCGTCAGCGCACCGAAGTCGACGTCGGTCCCGTCGGTCGCGCGCGTCGCAGCGATCGGCTCGGCCGTGTCGCGTTCGGCGAGGAGCAACGGCGCCCACTCGCCGATGACGGACGGGTCGTCGGAGAACTCGAGGTCGCTGAACAGCGGGTGAGCGGTGAGCGCGGCGTGGCGCTTGCGCAGGTACTCGACGTTCTCGGCCCCGCGGACGAACGTCATGTGCGGCGTCGAGCTGATGAAGCCCTGCGGCCGGGGGAGCAGGCCCGCGGAGGTGAGGTGCTGCCAGAACTCGCGAGAGATCTGGAACTGCTCGTTGATCGTCACAGCCTTGGTGATGTCGACGGATCCGTCGGCGCGCACCGGCGTGTAGTTGAGCTCGCACAGGGCCGCGTGCCCGGTGCCCGCGTTGTTCCACGGGTTCGAGCTCTCCTGGGCCACGGCGCCGAGGCGTTCGTAGATCCGGATGGACCACGTGGGCTCGAGCAGACGGAGGATCGAGCCGAGCGTCGCGCTCATGATGCCACCGCCGACGAGGACGACGTCGACCGGGTTCTGGGTGTCACTCTCGCGGTAAGCCACCCAGCGATGCTAAGACGCATCGAGCCGCGGAGTAGCGGCAAGTGACCAATATCACGGCCGAGCGTTGTAGGGAAGATCCAAAGGTCCCGCGCTCTCAGGACTGCTCCCTTCGGACGTCCCCGGGGGACATGTCCGGCCGCCACCCGCGCCACACGGGATGGCGCAGCCGGCCGGTCTCGGTCCACTCGCCGAACGCGACCTCACCGACGCGCGTCGGAGAGACCCAGTGCGCGTCGCTCGCCTCGGCGCGCGGCACGTCGTCGACCGGGGGAGTGGCGCGCTCTGCGCGCGCGAGCTCGGCCGTCAGCCGGGCGAGCTCCTTCTCGCTGAAGCCGGTGCCGACCCGCCCGGCATAGCCGAGCTCTCCGTCAGTGCGTGGCACGGCGACGAGCAACGACCCCACGGTCGACGCGCGGGTACCGCGCCCCGGCCGCCACCCCACGACCACCACTTCCTGCGTCCGCACGTGCTTGATCTTCACCCACGCGCTCGCCCGCCGCCCGGGCCGGTAGGTGCTGTCCCGTCGCTTCGCCACCACGCCCTCGAGCCCGAGCTTCTCGCTCGCCTCCATCGCCTCCGCCGCGGCCGAGCGGACACCGGAGCCGTGCTCGGACTCGAACGCCGGTGGGACGTGGATGCGCCCGCTCTCCGTGACGATCTCTGCGAGGGCGCGGCGGCGCTCGTCGTAGGTCTGCTTCGTGAGCCGGTGACCGTCGCGCTCGAGGACGTCGAAGAGCATGAGGTCCACCGGCTGCTTCGCCCGGGCCTTCGCGACCTCCCGCTCCTTCGACAGGTTCATCCGGATCTGCAGGCGGCCGAAGTCCGGCCGACCGGCGCGGGTCAGGGCCACGATCTCGCCGTCGAGCACCGCGTCGCCCTCGACGCAGGCCGCGAGCTCGGCCAGCTCGGGGTAGGTCGCCGTGAGGTCGACACCGTTGCGGCTCACGAGGCGCACCTCGCCGGCGCTGATCGTCGCGAGCGTCCGGATGCCGTCCCACTTCATCTCGAACGCCCAGTCCTCGTCCCCGTCGAGGTCGTCCGTCGAGCCCGGTGTAGCGAGCATCGGCGTCAACGGGGAGGTCGGTCGTGACGGCGGGGTAGGCGCGGAGGACTTCGCTGGCTCAGCGTGAGCACGGTCGGACGTGGGCTTCGTGCCCCCCGGCTCGGCGTGGTCGTCGGACGGGTGCGTGCCGGACGCGTGCGATCCGGCGGGGTCGCTCGCCATGAGGTGGATGAGCCACGTCGACGCGTCGTCACCCTTGCCCGTGTGGATGAGCGCGACCTTGCGGCTGACCGGACCGGTCTCGCCCGCCGCTCCGGTGCGGACCGCGGAGTGCAGCGTGACGATCACCTCTTCGCCCTCGCGCCACTTGTGGAGCTCGTACGTGCCCGCGTCCCAGATCGTCACCTCGCCGGCGCCGTACTCGCCCTTCGGGATGGTGCCCTCGAAGGTCCCGTACTCGATCGGGTGGTCCTCGGTCTGGACCGCGAGGTGGTTGCGCTTCGGGTCGTCCGGCTCGCCCTTCGGCAGTGCCCAGCTGACGAGCACGCCGTCGTGCTCCAGACGGAAGTCGAAGTGCAGACGCCGGGCGTGGTGCTCCTGGATGACGTAGGTCGGGGCGCCGTCGGCCGCGGCGTCGTCCGTCTCCCGCACGCGAGCGCTGTCCGTCGCACCACCGTCGGCCTCCGGGACCGGCTCGGGCGTCTTCGACGCGTCACGCTTGGACCGGTACACCGACAGCCGGTCGAACGTCGCCATCCGCTCCGCCGTCGGCTCGAGGCTCGCGCGGCCACCGACCGCGAGACCGGCGAGGTGGTCGCCGTCGCGCGCGACGCGCTCGGCCACCTCGTCCAGCTCCAGCTGCCCCAGACCGGGTGCGTCGAGCTCCTCCCACGTCCGCGGGGCGGCGACCGTCGGCCGGTCGCGGCCACGCAGCGAGTAGGGCGCGATCGTCGTCTTGTTCCGGCTGTTCTGGGACCAGTCGACGAGCACCTTGCCGTCCCGCAGCGACTTCTTCATGTCGCTCACGACGAGGTCGGGATGGTCGGCCTCGAGCGCGCGGGCGAGCTCGTGGGCCACCGCGCTGACAGCCGCCGAGTCGTTCGTCCCGTCGAGCGCCGCGTACAGGTGGATGCCCTTCGACCCGCTCGTCACCGGGAACGGCTCGAGCCCCATGTCGACGAGGATCTCCCGCGCCCACCGCGCCACCTCCGCGCACTCCGCGAGCCCTGTCCCCGGACCCGGGTCGAGGTCGAGCACGAGCCGGTCCGGGAGGTGCTCCTTGCCCGTCCGGCCGAAGCGCCACTGCGGGACGTGGATCTCCAGCGCCGCGATCTGCCCGAGCCACGTGAGCGTCGCCAGGTCGTCGACGAGCGGGTACGTGTTCACGTGATCCGAGTGCGCGATCTCGCGCCGGTGCACCCAGGACGGCGTCGAGTCGTCGAGGTTCTTCTGGAAGAACACGTCGCCACCCGTCCCGTGCACCCACCGCTTGCGCGTCGCCGGCCGGTGGGCAGCGTGCGTGACGAGCGGTCCGGAGACGGCAGCGAGATAGGCAAGGACGTCGGCCTTCGTCGTCCCCGTCGCGGGATAGAGGACCTTGCCGAGGTTCGTCAGCGTGATCCGGTGACCGTCGACGACGACGACGTCCCTGGTGGCGCCACGTGCAGGCATGGTCTGCTCCTCGTCCCCTGCTGGTGGACCCATCATCGCCACGGGTGCGCGTCACGGCACCTCGGGTGATGATGGACGGATGCGAGCCATCTGGAAGGGCGCGATCACCTTCGGTCTGGTCAACGTGCCGGTCAAGCTCTACAGCGCGACCGAGGACCACGACATCGGCCTGCACCAGGTCCACGACGCCGACGGCGGGCGCATCCGTTACCAGCGCAAGTGCGAGATCTGCGGCAAGGTCGTCGACTACGCACACATCGACAAGGCGTACGACGACGGCGAGCGCACCGTCGTGCTCACCCCGGAGGACCTCGAGGCGCTCCCCGTCGAGCGCAGCCGGGAGATCGACGTCGTCGAGTTCGTCCCCGCCGAGCAGATCGACCCGATCATGTACGAGCACGCCTACTACCTCGAGCCGGACTCGACGTCGATCAAGTCCTACGCACTGCTCCTGCGCACGCTCGAGGAGAGCGACCGCGTCGCGATCGTCAACTTCTCCCTCCGCCAGCGCTCGCGGCTCGGAGCGCTGCGCGTCCGCGGCGACGTGCTCACCCTCCAGGCGCTGCGCTGGGACGACGAGGTCCGCGAGGCGACCTTCCCGTCGCTCGACGAGAAGGTCAAGATCACGGCGAAGGAGCTCGAGATGTCCGCCGCTCTCGTCGAGAGCTTCGAGAGCGACTTCACGCCCGAGAAGTTCACGGACGAGTACCAGGAGCAGCTGCAGATCCTCATCGACGCGAAGCTCAAGGAGGGTGACGCGCTCGACACGGCGGCGACCTTCGGCGAGACCACCGCAGACGACGAGGAGGAAGGCGAGGACGCGGAGGTCGTCGACCTCATGGAGGTGCTGCGCCGCAGCGTCGAGCGGTCCCGCGGCACGGCGGGCGGGTCGACCAAGGGCGCGTCGAAGGGCGCCGCGTCGAAGAAGAAGCCGTCGAAGAAGGGAGATTCCTCGACCTCCACGAGCCGCAAGAAGCCCGCCACGTCGTCGGACGACGAGGCGCCCGCGCGGGAGAAGCAGCGCGCCTGAACGTCGTGCTCGCTCCGCTCCGTCGTGCTCGCTCCGCTCCGGGGGCAGCCGAGCTGCGTGGGGCTCAGGCGAGCCGTGCCGGGAACCCACCCGTCGCGACCGGACCCCACCTGTCGACCGTCACGCGGATGATCGTCTTGTCCTGCCGCACCATCGCGGCCCGGTACTCGTCCCAGTCCGGGTGCTCGCCCGCGATGACCCGGAAGTACTCGACGAGCGGGTCGAGCGCCTCAGGCATGTCGAGAACCTCAGCCGTCCCGTCGACCTGGACGTAGGCACCGTCCCAGTCGTCGGACAGGATGCACAGCGAGACCCGGGGGTCACGCCGGGCGTTCACCGCCTTGGCCCGGTCGGGATACGTCGACACGACGATGCGGCCCACGGCGTCGACGCCGCAGGCCACCGGCGACGTCTGGAGGCTCCCGTCACGACGAAAGGTGGTGAGGACCGCGTGGTGGCGGGGCCGGCAGAACTCGAGGAGCTCGTCACGGGTGGGACGTCGGGCGGTCGCGATGGTTCGAGGCATGCACCGAGCGTGCCTCGGCGAGCCGGCCGCAGCAACCGCGGCCGAGGCTCTCGCACGGAGACGACGCGGCAGCCGCGATACGATCACGACGTTTTGCGGCTCGCCAGAGCCACCATCATCGACGCGGCCGGAGGCTGAACCAGTGACGACCGGACCGGACGAGCACGAGGACTCCGGACGAGAGCTCCCGGCAGAGAAGCGGCTGTCCTGGGTCGGCGCCGTCCGGAACCACCCCGTCTGGCGTCGCCGCTGGGCGCTGCCACCGCGGTGGGTCCGCTGGACGATGGTCGGGCTGCTGGCTGTGCTGTCCAGCACCTTCTTCGGTGTCACCACCGCGTCGACCGAGGCGAGCCTCGGCCCGCACAACGCGCGGTACGAGGTGACGACGAACGCGATCCTCACCGTGGACCTCGGCCCGCTCGGTACCGTCCAGCTCCAGTCGCCGTTGCCGCTCGGTCTCGGGGCCACGGTGACGATCGAGGAGATCCCCAACGACCTCGTCGCGGTGGACTCCGCCTCGACCCTCGACGCCCTGGCCACCGACGTCGAGGGGTACCTGCAGTTCTTCGCCGGCCCTGACGAGACGGTCTCGTTCGTGGCCGGTGCACTCGTCGAGGAGGCGGTCCGGCGGACCGTCGCCGCCCTCCTCGTGCTCGTCGCGGTGGGGGTGCTCGGCTACCTCGTGCTGGGCGGTCCGCGTCGCCGCGAGCTCGGCGCGGTGGCGACGCGTCACACGTGGGGGCTGACCGCCGCCGTCCTCGTGGGAGCGATGGTGGGCGGCGTCGTCCTCGTGGAGCGGGCGACGACGCGGCTCGACGAGGTGGGGGCCGAGGCCTCCGAGCTCTTCGAGGGAACCGCTCTCGAAGGAGCCCGGATCACCGGCAGACTCTCGGGCGTCATCGACACGTACGGCGGGCAGCTCGTCGGCGTCTACCGCGACAACGAAGACTTCTACGCCGAGGCTGACCACAACCTCTCCGTGGCCTGGCAGGCCCGCACCGAGCACGCTGAGGCGGACGAGGCGCTCCTGCGCCGCAACCTCCCACAGCCCGAGAGCGACCAGGACACCGCAGCCGACGAGGACGACGAAACGAGCGACGCGACGGCGGAAGGAGAGTTGGCAGTGGGAGGGACGGGAGGCGACGCGGCGGACGAGGCGCAGACCGCACCCTCTGGTGCCCCGACCGACACACCGTCGGGCTCGACGGCGCAGACGACGACCGACCCGGCACCCGACGACGAACCGACAGCAGACGAGACGGCGCAGGCGACACCACCGACCGAGGACGACGACGACATCGTCACGCTGCTCGTGGTCTCGGACCTCCACTGCAACACCGGGATGTCGCCGCTCATCCGCTCGCTCGCCACGATGTCCGGCGCCGACGTCCTGCTCAACGGCGGAGACACGACCATCAACGGGACGTCGGTCGAGCGGTTCTGCGTCGAGTCCTTCGCCGGCGCGGTGCCCGACGGCGCACGGATGGTCCAGGCGGACGGGAACCACGACAGCGCGCTCACCTCCGACCAGGCGAGGGACGCGGGCGTGACCGTGCTCGACGGCTCCGTCGTCGAGGTTGCGGGCGTCCGGATCCTCGGGGACAGCGACCCCAACGAGACCCGCATCGGCCAAGGGTCCACCTCGGTCTCGGGGGAGACCTACCTGGAGACAGGCGAGCGGCTGCGTGACGTTGCCTGCCGTGAGCGGGAACCGGTCGACCTCCTGCTTATCCACACGCCGCGCGTGGGCGAGGCGGTCATGGAGTCGGGCTGCGTCCCGTTCCAGATCTCGGGGCACCTGCACCGCCGCTCGGGGCCTCTGCAGGTGGGTGAGGGCATGCGGTACATCAGCTCGTCCACCGCGGGTTCCGTCGAGGGGCAGGCGACGGTCGGACCGCTCAACGGCGCCGCCGAGATGACGGTCTTCCGCTTCGATCTCTCGACGCGGACCATGCTCGACTACCAGGTGGTCCAGGTCCGCCCGGACGCATCGGCGTCGGTGGGTGCGCGCGTGACGGTGCCGCGTCCAGTCGCGGTGCTGTCCACGGAAGGGGCGGACGCCGACGCGCAGCCCGACGACGCTCAGCCCGACGACGCGCAGCCGGAGGACGCTCTGCCCGACGCGGGCTGACGGCGTCGCTGCACGCTGCTCGTCCGCGCCGGGTGGACACGGACGCCGCACGGTGAGAAAGTTCGGTATGCCAAACTTTTTGTTTCGCACACCCGGTGTGCGGCGGGCGGTGGCGACGCTCGCAGCTCTCCTCGGCGCCGTGGCGCTCGTCGGCTGCGGCCCACCCGAGCCGTCCCCGCGCGAGCTCGCGGGCGACCGGCTCCTCGTGCTGACGACGTTCACGGTCGTCGCGGACATGGCACGCGTCGTCGGGGGCGAGGACGTCTACGTCGAGTCGATCACCAAGGTCGGCGCCGAGATCCACGGGTACGAGCCCACGCCCGACGACCTGCGCCGGGCCGCAGACGCCGACCTCATCCTCGAGAACGGCCTCGGCCTCGAAGCATGGTTCGCCGACTTCACCGCACGGCTCGACGTGCCGCACGCGACGATCTCGGCCGGGGTCGAGACCATCCCCATCGCCGGCGAGGACGGATCCGAGCCCCACGAGGGAGCACCGGTCAACCCCCACGCGTGGATGTCCCCGACCGTCGGGGCGCAGTACGCCCTGAACATCGGACGCGCCTTCGCCGCCGCCGACCCCGCCCACGCCGTGGCGTACGAGTCCCGGGCGCAGGCCTACGCCGACGAGCTCGTCGCGCTCGCGGACACGCTCACCGAGTCGCTCGCACAGATTCCCGAGAAGGCACGGGTGCTGGCGACCTGCGAGGGCGCCTTCTCCTACCTGGCCCGGGACGCCGGTCTCGCCGAGGTGTACCTCTGGCCGGTCAACGCCGAGCAGCAGGCCACCCCCCACCGGCTCGAGGACGCGATCGACGCGATCCGTGCCCGCGACGTCCCGGCAGTGTTCTGCGAGTCCACGGTCTCTGCGAACGCGCAGAAGCAGGTGGCGCGCGAGTCGGGTGCGCACTACGGCGGTGCGCTGTACGTCGACTCCCTCTCGGCAGCGGACGGTCCCGTCCCCACGTACCTGGACCTCCTGCGCTACGACGCCCAGCTCGTCGTCGACGGCCTCACCCGGACCGCGACGACCGACCCCACCACGGAAGGATCCTGATGCACGACTCCGCATGGGTCACCACGACGGCGGACGCCGTCACGGTGCAGGACGTGACCTACAGCTACCCGGGGGCCGCGAGCCCCGCTCTCGACGGCGCCTTCCTCCAGGTGACCACCGGCGAGATCACCGGGCTCATCGGCGTGAACGGTGCGGGCAAGTCGACGATCCTCAAGGCACTCATGGGCATCCTGGCGCCGTCGAGCGGAACGCTGCAGATCCTCGGCCTCACGCCGGAGCGCGCGCGGCGCACCGGGCTCGTCGGCTACGTGCCCCAGGCGGAGGACATCGACGAGGACTTTCCCCTCTCCGTCCGGGACGTCGTGGGCATGGGGCGGTACGGACGCCTCGGCACCACGCGGCGACCCGGCCGTGCCGACAGGGCAGCGGTGGACGACGCCCTCGGCCAGGTCGAGCTGGCCGACCTCGCCGACCGTCGCATCGGCCGGCTCTCCGGTGGGCAGCGCCGACGCGTCTTCGTCGCCCGCGGCCTCGCGCAGGACGCTCAGGTGCTCCTCCTCGACGAACCCTTCTCCGGCGTGGACAAACGCTCCGAGGCGCTCATCGTCCGCGTGCTGCGCGGGCTGACGGCGCGCGGGGGAGCGGTGCTCGTCTCCACGCACGACCTCGCCGCGCTGCCCACGCTCGCCGACCGTGCAGTCCTCCTCCACCACCGGGTCCTCGCGAGCGGGACGCCCGCCGAGGTGCTCACCGCGGACAACCTCGCGCTCGCCTTCGGCGGGGAGGACCTGCGATGACCGAGCAGGTGGTGGCGTGGTTCACCGACCCCTTCGCCTACGAGTTCATGCAGCGCTCGCTCCTCGTGACGGTCGTCGCGAGCGTCGTCTGCGCCCTCCTCAGCTGCTGGCTCGTCCTCATCGGCTGGTCGCTCCTCGGGGACGCCGTGTCGCACGCCGTCCTGCCCGGCGTCGTGCTGTCCTACGTCGTCGGTGCTCCGTTCGCGATCGGCGCGCTCGTCTTCGGTCTCGGAGCGGTCGTCCTCATCGGTACGGTCCGCGACACGACAAGGCTCAAGGAGGACGCCGTCATCGGCGTGATCTTCACCACGCTCTTCGCGCTCGGGCTCGTCCTCATCTCCGTCGTCCCGAGCCAGGTCGACCTCACCCACATCCTCTTCGGCAACCTCCTCGGCGTGACCGACGCCGAGATCTGGCAGGTCGTCGTGCTCGGTGTGCTCACCGCCGCCGTCCTGCTGCTCAAGCGGCGCGACCTCACGCTCCTCGCCTTCGACCCCGTGCACGCCCACGCGATCGGGCTGTCCCCGCGACGGCTGCGTGCCCTGCTCCTCGCCGCGCTGGCCGTGACCGTCGTCGTCGCGATCCAGGCCGTCGGCGTCATCCTCGTCGTCGCGATGGTCATCACCCCCGGCGCGACAGCTTTCCTGCTCACCGACCGGATCTCCCGCATGTTCGTCATCGCCCCAGCTGTCGCGGCCGTCTGCGCGCTCGCGGGCATGTACGCCAGCTACCACCTCGACACGTCGAGCGCCGGGATGGTCGTCCTCGCGCAGGGTGTGGCGTTCGCGACCGCCTACGCGGTGACCAGCCCCGCCAGGGCGCGCAGGACGTGACCTAGGCTGGGCGCGTGACCGACGACCTCAACCTGACCTCCGTGGCGCAGGACTATCTCAAGATCGTCTGGAGCCTCCAGGAGTGGTCCACCGAGCCGGTCACGACCAAGCTCCTCGCCGAGCGGCTCGGCGTCGGGACCTCGACGGTCTCCGAGACGGTGCGACGCCTCACCGGGCAGGGTCTCCTCGAGCACCCGCGCTACGGCAGCATCGAGCTCACGGCCGCGGGACGCGAGCACGCCGTGACGATCGTGCGACGCCACCGCCTCATCGAGACGTTCCTCGTCTCCGTGCTCGGGTACACGTGGGACGAGGTGCACGACGAGGCGGAGGTCCTCGAGCACGCCGTCTCCGACCTCATGGTCGAGCGCATCGACAACCACCTCGGCCACCCGAGCAGGGACCCGCACGGAGACCCGATCCCCGGTGCGGACGGCGTCGTCCCTGTGTCGAGCGCACTGACCCTCGCGGTCCTCGACGCCGGAGCGAGCGGCCACGTCTCCCGCATCTCGGACGCCGACCCGGAGGTGCTGCGCTACTTCGCAGAGCTGGGCTTCGGCCTCGACGCCCACGTGCGGGTGGTCGAGCGCCGGGACTTCGCCGGCACCGTCACCGTCGAGTGGGCCCCCGTGCAGGAGGCGGAGGGCAGCCGCCGGACCGACCTCGGCCTCCGGGCGGCCGACGCGGTGTGGATCTCGCTCGCATGAGCGGCGTCGTGCACGGCCTGCGCTCGCGCGCGGCCGCCCGGCCCGGTGCTGCGCTCCTCGCCCTCGCCCTCGGTGGCTTCACCATCGGGACGACCGAGTTCGCGACGATGGGCATCCTCACGAACATCGCGGACGGGCTCGAGACGACGATCCCGGCCGCCGGCCACGCGATCACCGCCTACGCCCTGGGCGTCGTCGTCGGCGCGCCGCTCATCACCGTCCTCGCGGCGCGTGTGCCGCGCAAGATCCTCGCGGTGTGGCTCATGGCGGCCTACGCGCTCGGCAACCTCCTCTCGGCCTGGGCCCCGACGCTCGAGCTCCTCCTGGTCGGGCGCTTCCTCACCGCGCTGCCGCACGGGGTGTTCTTCGGGGTCGGTGCCGTGCTCGGCACCGCGGTCGTCGGAGCCGCCCGGCGCGGTCATGCTGTCGCGATGATGATGGCCGGGCTCACGGTCGCCAACGTCGTCGGCGTGCCGCTGTCGGCGTGGGCCGGGCAGAACCTCGGCTGGCGCGCGACCTTCGTCATCGTCGGCGTCCTCGGTCTCGTGACCGTCGCCTTCCTCCTGCTCCTGCTCCCCGACCCGCCCGCGCCGGTGGACGCCAGCGTGCGCCGGGAGCTCGGCGCCCTGCGGAACGGCCCGCTGTGGATCACGTTCGGCGCTTCGGCGATCGGGTTCGGTGGGCTCTTCATCGTCTACACGTACGTCAAGCCGACGCTCATGTACGTGACCGGTCTGTCCGAGGGAACCGTCCCCGTCGTCCTGGCGGTGTTCGGCGTCGGGATGACGATCGGCGTCCTCGTCGGCGGCCGGCTCGTCGACGGCAACGTCATGCGGGCCACCTATGTCGGCTACCTCAGCACGGCGGTCTCGCTCGCGCTCTTCGCGCTCGTGGGTCGCAGCCCCGTCCCGGCCGTCCTCGCGCTCGTCCTCATCGGGATCACGTCGCAGATCCTCGGCATCGCACTCCAGGCGCGCCTCATGGACCTCTCGCCCGCGGCGCCCTCGCTCGGTGCGGCTCTGTGCCACTCGTCGCTCAACGCAGCCAACGCCAACGGTGCCTTCGTGGGCGGCCTCGTGATCTCGGCCTCGTGGGGCTACCTGTCGCTCGCATGGGTCGGTGTCGTGATGACGCTCGTCGGTCTTGCCCTCGTGCTCGCGTTCGGTCGCCAGCACACCTCCCGCGTCTCGGCGGACATCCTCGACGCCCCATCCAGCGAGCCCGTCTAGCATGGTGGACCGCGCACCTGCGCACCCACGAAGGAGCTTGGCGTGACAGACGATCGGCCGCACCCCGTCCCCGGACCCCACGAGCTGGACGACGACCTCCTCGTCGACGAGCTCGTTCCCGCGCGCGCAGAGAACCTCCTCACTCCTGTCCGTCTGGGCTGGTCCCTCGTCGTGCTCGGGCTCGTCGGCTTCGCGGCCTCCCTCGCGCTGAGCATCGAGAAGGTCCTCAAGCTCGCGGACCCCGACCGCGTGGCGAGCTGCTCGATCAACATCTTCCTCGACTGTGCCGCAGCCATGGGTTCGTGGCAGGGCACGCTCCTGGGCTTCCCCAACCCGTTCATCGGTGTCGCGGCGTTCCCGGTGGTCGTCACGACGGGAGTCGTCCTCCTCACGGGCGCCCGGCTCCCGCGGTGGTACTGGCTCTCCCTGTTCGGCGGGGTCGTGGCGGCCCTCGGGCTCGTCCTCTTCCTCGTCCACACGTCCGTGTCGGTGCTCGGAAAGCTCTGCCCCTACTGCATGGTTGTGTGGGTCGCTGTGATCCCCCTGTTCGTCCACGTGGCGACCTACGTGGTCCAGGAGCGCTTCGTCGCCGTGCCGGAACGGTTGCGCTCGCTGCTCGTGGCCAACCGGTCGATCGTCATCGTGGTGCTCTACGTCGTCGTCATCGCGTGGGTGCTCATCGCGATGGGCCCCGCGATCGCCGACCACCTGCGCTACGCCTGACCGCTGACGCCCGAGGCCTGGCGCCTGACGACGAGGCCGGGTGGGCGTCGGGCGCGACGCACGGCCGGGCACCTGCCGGACGGTAAAGTTGACCGGGTGACCACGCAGGATTCTCCCCGTACCGATGCTCCCCGTCCCTCCTCGCAGGGACCCGCCGCACCGTCGTTCCGCTACACCGCCGCGCTCGCCGCAGAGATCGAGGTCCGCTGGCAGGAGCGCTGGCAGGAGCTCGGGACCTTCCACGCGGCGAATCCCGTCGGGGAGCTGACCGACGCGAAGGGCCGTCACGCCGATCCTGCGAGCCCGAGCTTCTTCGTCATGGACATGTTCCCGTACCCCTCGGGTGCGGGCCTGCACGTGGGGCACCCGCTCGGGTACATCGCCACGGACGTCGTCGGGCGCTTCCGTCGCATGTGCGGCGACAACGTCCTGCACGCCCTGGGCTTCGACGCGTTCGGTCTTCCCGCGGAGCAGTACGCCGTGCAGACGGGCCAGCACCCGCGGACCACCACGGACCTCAACATCACGAACATGCGACGCCAGCTCGGACGCCTCGGCATGGCGTACGACGACCGTCGCACCTTCGCCACGACCGACTCCGAGTACGTGCGCTGGACGCAGTGGATCTTCCTGCGCATCTTCAACTCCTGGTACGACGACTCGGCTGCGCGCCCCGACGGCGGCGTCGGACGTGCGCGGCCGATCTCCGAGCTCGAGGACGAGTACGCCTCGGGTGCCCGCCCCGTCCCCGGCGGCTCGTGGGACGCGCTCTCGACGGCCGAGCGTCGGGCGCTCGTCAACGACCAGCGCCTCGCCTACGTCTCCGACGCGCCGGTCAACTGGTGCCCCGGCCTCGGAACGGTGCTGGCCAACGAGGAGGTCACCTCCGAGGGACGCTCCGAGCGTGGGAACTTCCCGGTGTTCCAGCGCAGCCTGCGCCAGTGGAACATGCGGATCACCGCCTACGCCGACCGCCTCGTCGACGACCTCGAGAGCATCGACTGGCCGGACAAGGTCAAGGCCATGCAGCGCAACTGGATCGGCCGGTCCGAGGGCGCGCACGTCCGGTTCCCCGTGGACGCCGACGCGACGATCGAGGTCTTCACGACGCGTCCCGACACGCTGTTCGGCGCGACGTTCATGGTCGTCGCACCCGAGCACCCGGTCCTCGCCGACCACGTGCCGTCCACGTGGCCGGAGGGCACGAAGGACGCCTGGACGGGCGGCTACGCCACGCCCACGGAGGCCGTGACGACCTATGCCCGCGAGACCGCCGTCAAGACTGCGGTGGAGCGCCAGGCGGACGCCAAGCAGAAGACCGGCGTCTTCACCGGCATCTTCGCGAGCAACCCGGTCAACGGCGCGCTCGTCCCGGTCTTCACCGCCGACTACGTCCTCATGGGCTACGGCACCGGTGCCATCATGGCCGTCCCGGGCGGCGACGAGCGCGACTTCGCGTTCGCCGAGGCGTTCGAGCTGCCGGTCGTCTACACGGTCGAGGCGTCGGACGACGAGCCAGGTGCCCGGACGGGGCACGGGGCCATCATCAACTCCGCGAACGACGAGATCAGCCTCGACGGGCTCTCCGTCCCTGAGGCGAAGAGCGCGATGATCGCGTGGCTCGAGCAGACCGGCCGCGGTGCCGGGACGATCACGTACCGGCTGCGGGACTGGCTCTTCAGCCGCCAGCGCTACTGGGGCGAGCCGTTCCCGATCGTCTACGGCGACGACGACCAGCCGGTCGCGCTGCCCGACGCGCTGCTGCCCGTCGACCTCCCCGAGGTGCCCGACTACTCGCCGCGGACCTTCGCGGCGGACGACGCCACCTCGTCGCCCGAGCCGCCTCTCGGACGCAACGACGACTGGGTCGACGTGACTCTCGACCTCGGAGACGGGCCGCGCGCCTACCGCCGGGACACGAACACGATGCCCAACTGGGCCGGGTCGTGCTGGTACTACCTGCGCTACCTGGACCCTACGAACAGCTCGCCGGACGCGACCGCGCCCGTCGACCCGACGCTCGACGCCTACTGGCTCGGCCCGGACCACAACGCCACCGCCGGCGCTGCGGGCGGCGTCGACCTCTACGTCGGCGGTGTCGAGCACGCGGTCCTGCACCTGCTCTACGCCCGCTTCTGGCACAAGGTCCTCTTCGACCTCGGTTTCGTCTCGAGCGTGGAGCCGTTCCACAAGCTCTTCAACCAGGGCTACGTCCAGGCGTACGCCTACACGGACGAGCGCGGCCAGTACGTCGAGGCGTCCGCGGTCGAGGAGACGACCGCCCCGGACGGTACCGTGACGTACACGCTCGACGGCGCCCCGGTGAACCGCGAGTACGGCAAGATGGGCAAGTCGCTCAAGAACGTCGTGACCCCCGACGAGATGTACGAGGCGTACGGCGCCGACACGTTCCGGGTCTACGAGATGTCGATGGGCCCCCTCGACGTCTCGCGGCCGTGGGACACCCGTGCCGTCGTCGGCTCGCAGCGGTTCCTGCAGCGCCTGTGGCGCAACGTCGTCTCCGAGGAGACGGGCGAGGTCGTCGTCAGCGACGAGCCCGCGGACACGGCCACGCGCCGGCTCCTCCACCACACCATCGCCGACGTCCGCGTCGAGATGGAGCACATGCGGGCCAACACGGCGATCGCCAAGCTCATCACGCTCAACAACCACCTCACGGGGCTGTCGTCGGTGCCGCGCGAGGCGGCCGAGGCGATCGTCCTCATGACGGCGCCGATCGCACCGCACGTCGCGGAGGAGCTGTGGGCGAGGCTCGGTCACCCCGAGCCCCTCGCGTACGAGCCCTACCCGGTGGCGGACGAGCAGTACCTCGTCGAGGACTCGGTGACGAGCATCTTCCAGGTGCAGGGCAAGGTCCGCGGTCGCGCGGACGTCGCGACCGGCATCAGCGACGAGGACCTCACCGCGCTCGCCCTGGCGGACCCGGGCGTCCAGCGCGCGCTCGACGGGCGGGGGATCCGCACCGTCATCGTGCGCGCCCCGAAGCTCGTCAACGTCGTCCCTGCCTGAGACGGGCCGGCAGCGGGTGCGGGGGACCGTGCCCGCCGCGAGCCGACCGCTGCGAGCCGACCGTGGTGCCGGTGCGAGGGCCGCGGTCATCGCGCATAGGGTGAGCACGTGAGCTCCTCGACATCGCCGACGCGCACCGTGCACGTCGTGACGGACTCGACGTGCTCCCTCCCGGCAGACCTGGCGCGTCGGTGGGGCGTCCACGTCGTCCCCCTCCAGGTCGTCGTCGACGGGCGTGCGCACCTCGAGGGTGTCGACCTCAGCACGGGCGACCTCGTGCGAGCCCTCGACGACCACGCGTCGCTGTCGACCTCCCAGCCGACCCCTCGGGCGTTCGCCGAGGCCTACGAGCGTGCCGCCGGCGAGGGTGCCGAGCGCATCGTGTCGCTCCACCTGTCCGGTGAGCTCTCGGGGACCGTGCACGCCGCGGCCCTCGCGGCGCGGGACGCATCCGTGCCGGTCGACGTCGTCGACTCCCGCACGGTCGCGATGGGCCTCGGCTTCGCCGTCCTGGCCGCGGCCCGAGAGGCCGCCCACGGCGCGAGCGGGCCCGTCGTGGCGCGGACCGCGCTCCGGGTGGCGAGCTCGAGCACCGCGATGTTCGTCGTCGACTCCCTCGACCACCTCCGTCGTGGGGGACGCCTGAGCGCGACCTCCGCCGCGATCGGCACGGCGCTCGGGCTCCGCCCGGTCCTGGGGCTGCGGGCCGGGCACGTCGAGGTCGTGCAGAAGATCCGGACGCGCGCCGCAGTCGTCGAGCGGCTCGTCGCAGCGGGCATCGCCGCAGCGCAGGAGGACGTCGACACCCGGATCGCGATGCATCATCTCGGTGACGACTCGGTCGTCTGGGAGTGCGCCGGGCGGATCACGGACGCGACGGGCCGCGAGGTGGTCGTCTCGCCGGTGAGCGCGGTCCTCGGCGCGCACGTCGGCCCCGGGCTCCTCGCTCTCATCACGGCGCGGGACCTCCCCCCGGCCGACGTTCCCCACAGCGCGCCCGGCTCCTCGCCTTCCCACAGGTGACGACGGGTCGAGCGGACGGGCCCGCGCGCCGACCGTAGCGTCCCCGTGTGACCACATCCACGGACCAGCACGAGCGCTCCCGACCGGCCGACGACGCCCACGCGGCCGCGCGCCTGCGCTCGGTCTCCGGCCTCGTCGGCTCCGTCTCGACCGCGTACACCGCCGCCCACGGTCACCCGATGGACCACGAAGGGCTCGTCGCCGCCGAGTCCGCCCGCCGACGATGGGCCCTGAGCCTGCGCGTCGCACTCGTCGCCGGAGCGTTCCTCGTCCTCCTCGCCGGCGGTGTCGTCGTGTCCCAGATCGCCGCGACGCCGGGGGAGGTCGTCGCTCTCGAGGATGCGGACCCGGAGCACGACGGGGGCGAGGCGCCGGTCGTGCCGGGCGACGGAGCTGCTCCGGGAGCGAAGGACGGAACGGACGGCGCTGCGGGCGCGGAGGGCACGGAGCCGGGACCGGACAGTGCGGGCGACGGCCCGATCGAGGCGGGCGCCGCCGACGTCGTCCTCGTCCACGTCGTCGGCCAGGTCGCGACGCCCGGCGTCGTCGAGGTCGCCGTCGGTTCCCGGGTGATCGATGCGATCGGCGCAGCAGGCGGGCTCACCGCCGGAGCCGACACCGCGGCGGTGAACCTGGCCCGCGAGGTCGTCGACGGGGAGCAGATCTACGTCCCGCTCCCGGGCGAGGTCGCCCCGGGTGCCTCGACGGGCACCTCCACGGCACCTGGTGGTGGTGGAGCCGTCGCCGCGCCAACCGGTCTCGTCGACGTCAACGCGGCGACCGTCGACGAGCTCGACACCCTGCCGGGGATCGGACCCGCTCTGGCCGAGCGGATCGTGCAGTGGCGGACCGACAACGGCGAGTTCGCCACGGTCGACCAGCTGGCGGACGTCTCCGGGATCGGACCGTCCGTCCTCGGGAAGATCCGTGACCTCGTGACCGTCTGAGATGGCTCCCCTCGACCTTCGGCTCGTCCCGGCCGCGGCTGCGTGCTGGCTCACGGCGCTCGTGCTGGTCGCCGAGACTCCCGAGCGCGGCGCACGCACCGCGGCACTCGCTGCGGCGGTCGCCGTCGTCGCCCTGGTCGCTGCTGCGCGCGTCGCTCAGCGTCCGAGCCAGGAGGTGGCTCTCGGTGCACTGTCGGCGCCCCGCCGCGTGCTGCGGCTCCTCACCACCGGCGTCGGCCAGATCCTCCTCGTCTCGCTCGTGGTCGCCTGCACCGCAGGCGCGGTCGCCGGTCAGGGCGGAGTGCGCGAGCGCGGCGAGATGTCCTCGCTCGTCCGAGAGGGCGCCGAGGTCCACGTGACCGGCCGCGTGGTCACCTCGGCCGTGCCGGTGGCTGGAGGCGTCGGTGGACGTACGCGGCTCGACCTCGCGGCCACCGCGGTCGAGTGGTCGACGCCTGACGGTCCTGTCCGTGGCTCGGCGCACGTCACCCTCCTCGTGCTCGGAGGCGCCGAGCTCCTCGACGCCGCCTACGGGTCGGTGGTCACGGTCCGGGGCACCCTCCGGGCGCTCGAGCCCGGCGACTCCCGGACCGCCATGCTCATGGTCGCGCGGGGAGATCCCGACGACGACGCGGCCGTCGTCCGGCTCGACGAGCCCCCGGGCGCGACCACCCGCGCGGTCAACGCGGTGCGCTCCGACTTCATGAGCGTGTCCCGCGACCTGCCCGCCCAGGCGCGGGGCCTCGTGCCCGGCGTCGGGATCGGGGACACGTCGATGCTCGCTCCCGCCCTCGACGAGGCGCTGGTCGTCACGAGCCTGACCCACATCACGGCGGTCTCCGGCTCCCACTTCGCGATCATCGCCGCGACCGTCGCCGGGCTCTGCTCGCTCCTGCGCGTGCCGCGCTGGGGCCGGGTCGGCGTCGCGGGGACGGTGATGACGGGCTTCGTGCTGCTCGTGCACCCGGAGCCGAGCGTCCTGCGAGCAGGGGTCATGTGCGCGGTCGCTCTCCTGGCCGTGCTCCTCGGACGTCCCTCGCAGGCCGTGGCGGCGCTGAGCGTCACGGCGATGGTCCTGCTCCTCGTCGACCCGTGGTTCGCACGCTCGTACGGCTTCGCGCTCTCCGTGCTCGCGACCGCCGGGCTCGTCGTCGGCACGGCACCGATCACCCGGCTGCTCGCGCGGCTCGTCCCGTCGTGGCTCGCGCTCGCCGTCGCCGTGCCGGTCGCCGCCCAGCTCGCGTGCGCACCGGTCATCGTCCTCCTCGACCCGTCGGTGTCGCTGTACGCGGTCCCCGCGAACCTCCTCGCCGCACCGGCGCTCGTCCCCGCGACGATCCTCAGCGTCGTCAGCGCGCTCCTCTCCTCGTGGTGGCCGGCCGGCGCGCTCGCGGTGGCCCAGGTCGCCGGCTGGTCCACCTGGTGGATCGCCGAGGTGGCCGAGGCGTTCGCCGCGGCCCCGCTCGCCCGGGTGCCCTGGATGCCGGGAGCGGGCGGCGCCTGGCTCCTGGCGGGCCTCACGGCCGTTCTCGTCCTGCTGTGCGCGACGCGTCGCAGCCTCCTGTGGTGGGCGCGCACGCGGCTCTTCGTGCTCGGGTGGGCTCCGTCGCCGAGCCGGCCCGCGCGCGGGCTCTCGAGGCTGCTCGACGACGGGCGTGTCTCCCGCGCGGTGGACGCGGTCGCCGGTCCGGCCGCGGCAGCGCTGGCGCCGGCCCGCCGGGCGGCACGGCCGCTCGCCCCGCTCCTCGCCGCGCTCGGCGTCGGAGCGGTCCTCCTCGTGGTCGTCGCGCTGATCCGCCCGCCATGGGTGGGGATGCTCGCCGGTGGACCCGGACCCGGTCCGGCGGGGTGGCCCCCGGACTGGGAGGTCGCGCAGTGCGACGTCGGTCAGGGGGATGCGCTCGTGGTGCGTACGGCCACGGGCCACGGGCTCATGGTGGACGTCGGACCAGAGGGCGGGGGCGCCGGCGCCTGCCTGTCCGAGCTCGGGATAGATCACCTCGACCTCCTCGTCCTCACGCACTTCCACGCCGACCACGTCGGCGGGCTCGAGGACGTGCTGGGTGCGGCTTCTGTCGCCGAGGTGCTCGTGAGCCCGGTGCTCGACCCCGTGAACCAGGCGACCGCGGTCCTCGACATGCTCGCCGAGGCAGACGTCCTCGTGACGACCGCCCCGTCGACCGCGGCCGGGACCGTCGCGGGCGACGCCGAGGTCGCGTGGCGTGTCCTCGCCCCCGTCGCCGACCCGGCTGCGGGCACCGTGAGCGCGCTCGGGGCCGAGGGCGGCGCGAACGACGGCAGCGTGGCTCTCGAGATCCGGACGCAGAACCTCACCGTCGTCGCGCTCGGTGACCTTGAGCGCGACGGCCAGGCCGCGGTGCTCCGCCGTCTGCGCGAGGAGGGTGAAGGCGAGGTCGACGTGGTGAAGATGGCGCACCACGGCTCAGCGGTCCAGGACCCGGCGCTCGCCGAGCTCCTGTCGCCGAGGGTGACGTTCGTGAGCGCGGGAGCCGGGAACACCTACGGGCACCCCGCCCCCGAGGCCGTGAGCCTCTACCGGGCGGCGGGCAGCGCGATCCTGCGCACGGACGAGTGCGGCACGGTCGGCGTGCTGGAGAGAGACGGCGAGCTGCTCGTCGTGGGGGACTGTCGATGAGCGGGTCCAGTTGCTCGGCGCACCAGCCAGGCATGTTCGCGGTGCTCGCGAGTCCGACGTTCTTCGGCTAGCACCGGATCCTCTCGTTTGTTGCGACCTCGGCGGCCGACGTCTGCCTCGTCATCGAGCACCGGCATAGGGCGCAGAAAAGGGGGAGGAGGAGTCTCGTCGGTTCGTCTCGACCTCAGACAGCGCCGGCCCAGACATTCGACTGAGCACGTGGGTCTCGCCGCTGCCAGTCTGACCGTCGACGAGCGGCGATGTCGTGAGCGTCCCATGCGACGGTCCGACCCCGACCATAGGCGCGGGCTCATGGCTCCGCGGGTGCCATGACGAAGTGGCTAACGACCCGAGGTCTCTGCTTGAGCACGTTCCCGCAGGCCGACTCACCGGCCGCGGGCGCCTCGCACCACCGAACTTCGGGATGTGTGGACAGCGGGCCCTCGCAGTCTCGGATCATGGATGGCGACACGGCTGGCATGAGAACGAAGTTGGACACAGACAAGATCTCGAATCGCGCGGGCTGACCATAGCGGAGGCTGCGTCGGTACTCGGCCGCTCAGGACCGTCGAGCCGGAGATACCGCGTTCCGAAACGCCCTGAATGGACTCGCTGTGCCCTCTGGGCCAGAGTCGGACGACGACTTCGACCTGCTCGAATAGATTTCCACCGCTGGGGTTGATGATCATGGAGACCACGGAGAGTCAGCTATACCGCTCGCCAAGATCGGAGGTAGCCAGATCTCGGGCGACCTCCGAGACGAGCGGGTGCTGGTCCGGCACGTCCCACAGCGAGCAGCGCCATGGCTACGCGGATACCGCTGGGGGAACTTGCGCGGATGCACCCGCATGGAAAGGGCGAGGAGGTTGAGTCCACGGCAACTCCGCGCCTGGCAGCCACTGGAACTCAAATTGGGTGTCTCAGCTGCCCCGGGGTCCGCCGGGCCTCGTATCAGCGAAGGACGCTCTGCTGGCGTGATGTTCGACGTAGGTGTGTGGGTGCAAGCCGGAGGCAGATCGCTCCTGATCCGCTAGTGTTCGATCCTGCCGGGGTCTCGATCTGCTGGTGTCGGATACCTTCGCTCGCGCCGCTCCTGTGCGGGATGAGCGACCTCGGATGAAGGTCTCGATTGACGTGTGTGAAGGAGGCAGTGTGGCGAACGGCTTGACGACGCGTGTCTTCGTACTTGAAGAAGCCTCCGAGGTGGCGCGCATGGTTGCGGATCATTCATCCGAGGCTCCACGTACCGCTGCGCTAATTCCAGCCGATCTGATGGCTGCAGATGCGAGCGTGCTGGAACTCGTAAAGTGCATGAATAGCCTACCCGGCTCGATCCGCTCCGCCCTGAAGCGTGCTGGCGACAGTGCAGCTCTACTTAGCGACGACCGGCTCCAAGGGTTGGCAGAGCTCATCCAGAATGCCGACGATCTCGGCGCTACCGAAGTCACCATTGCCTTGGATGAGGTCGGCTCACGGCTTCTATTCACACACAACGGGGCCCCGCTGACGCTTCACGATGTCTGGGCCCTGGCCATCCCCTGGCTAAGCCTCAAGGTGTCCGACGAAGAGCAACTAGGTCGATTCGGTATCGGGCTCAAGACGTTGCACGCGCTTTCCGATATACTCGAGGTCCACCAGGGCCATTTCCGAGTACGCTTCAGTTCGGACACCATTCAGCCTATCGAGAAACTAAGCGGCTGGCCGAATTGCGAATCTGCTATGACCACTTTCTCGGTCCCGTTTCGTTCGGGCTCCATCCGTAGTGATGATGCGGTCAGATGGCTTAGGCAATGGGACGACTCCGGGTTGGTCTTCCTCCGAAGTGTCGCTTCAGTGAGGCTGATCAATGGGGCCGGAGATGAGATCGTCCGACTGGGTGTGACCTTCGGGCCGTTAGAGACTCTGGAACTTGACGGGGACCACACGACGAGGCGAATGGTCACCGCAACTGACGGTCGGCAGTGGGTGGTCTACAACCGCAGTGTCGCCGCCCCGGCCGACGAGGAACGGGCTGGAAAAGCTAACGGGTCTCGCACCCCTCTAGGACTCGCCTTGGCACTTTTCGAGGGTGATATTGGACACATCCACGTCGGCTTACCAGTGCGCCCAGTCGGTCTACCGTTCCGGATGCTCGCACAATTCGATCCGCAGCCCTCGCGGCGTGATATCGCTGACACGGACTGGAACATGGCTCTCATTCCTTCCCTTGCCCGCTTCTGGCGCGACGCAGCGTTGAACCTTTTTGACCTCGCGCCGACGCGAGGATGGTCGGCCGTGCCCACGTCGGCGGAGTTCGATGCGGACGGCCGTACAACCGGGCGGCTGCGCTCCAATTTAGACGCGTATCTGTTACGGCGTGCGCGGGTCGAGTTCGCCGAGGCTCTGAGACTCGAAGACGGCGGCGTCTGCTACGCCCTGGCGGATCTGGCCTACGAAGCGGTCGAGCTCACTTCGGCGCTTGCCCCTGAAGATGTTCGACTGGTCTCGACGCGGCCAGGCGTCCTTTCTAACGACGTTCGTTCATCGGGAGAGCGGTGGCGAGAAGTTATTGATGACCTTGGCCAGGTCGGTGCTGCGACACCAGGGTTCGTGAGCGTCGAAGACGCCAGCATCCTGCTCGATGACGACAAGCGTTCACCGGAGTTTGTGGTCGACTTACTGTCCGTCGTTCTCGGAGCAGGACTGGAATCGACGCTTGGCTCACGAGCTTGCTTGATACTTGACGATGATGAGCGCGTGTTGCCAAGCAGCCGGACGGGTTTGGCTGTGCTGCTGCCGTCAGGTTTCGACCCGATTTGGGAGTCGCTGAATATTGGATCGCTCCTCCACCCGGCGTTTGGCGAACATGCACAGTGGAACGTGATTCGCGACTGGCTCCAGAGGGGCAAGTGGCTAAGGTCTGCGGCGACGGGAGCGGACGCTCTCGCCGTACTCTCTCGTGCCGGACGCAACAGGGGCACTCTTGAATTCCCACTGTCGGACTCCCAACTAGAAGTACTGCGTGTGAGCCTCGAAGCTATCGCGGAACCAGAGCGCTCTGAACTCGGCTTAGGCATTGGTCAGGCGATCAGAGTCGACGCTGTCGTGTATGAGCCCTCCGGTGCCCGGTCGAAGGTGCACGCTCGGCCGTGTGATGCATACTTCATCGAGCGTGAGACCAATACGTGGTTTGTCGCAGCAGGGAAGACTCCGGGATTGGTCTGGATTGACCGCCGATACTCGGAGAAGGTCAGGAGCGCCAGTGGGCGCGACGGCGTTGGCGCTCAGCGCCTGTTCCGCCTGCTTGGCGCAGAGGTAGCACCACGCCTCAGAGACCATCCGAACAGCTATAGACCGCTGCAGACGCAAGCTCCCGGCGTGTCTGAATCGGCGGCCGGTTCTCCGGCTCGTCGACGCGAGGCGTTGAGGAGCCTCCAGGCAACTTTTACAGTGAACGACCTGGCTGCACCCGACCTTGACGCCGTTCTGACGAGCATCGCTGAGGAGAGAGACGACGCCCGGCGGCGGCGGCGAGCGGCCGCTGTCCTTGGGACTCTGACGCGAGCTTGGGAGCGACTGAGTGAAAGCGCAAGAGTCAGAGCGGCTACTCCGTATTACACCTGGCAGGAAAAGGGCGAAGTGGACGCCTGGTGGATTAGCAGTGCCGCATCGATTGCCTGGTTGCAATCGGAGAATGGCACAGCGGCCGCTCCTCAAGAGCTGCGAATCAAGAGCTCGGCTACGATTGCGCTCTACGGGGACGACACCGCACGCTACTTGAATCCAGCGCTAGATAGCGAGGCCCACCGCGAAGTGCTGGCTCGCCTCGGGGTCGCCGGCGATCCAACGGTGTCGGAGTTGGTCCAAAAGCTAGAAAATGTGCGGGCACAAACCACCGGCACTCCGCAGGGTGCGGAGGACCTCGCCGCGCAGTTGTATCAGGCGCTGGCGTTGCAGGTGCGCGGTGGCCGCATAGGTGGTCAGTCTGCAGTGTCAATTCGTAGAGCCTTCAGTCGAGGAGACGGTCTGATCGCGACACAAAACGGTTGGCGACGTCCAAGTGTCGTGCTCGCTGGGCCACCAATCTTCCAGGAGATGCGCGATTTCGTTCCCTCGGTCTCGGGTACCAACCCACTTTGGTCACTACTCGGAATCTCTCGTCCGACCGCATACGACGCGCGCGACATACTCACTGAACTTGCCCACAAGCGCGTTCTGACATTCGACGAGAAGTACGTCATGCTGGAGGCGTTGCGTCTACTGGTCGAACTGCCCGAGTCCGATCGAGGAATCTTGAAGAGGGCGTCTGTGTGGGTTGGTGATCGGTGGCAGCGCCGCCGCCCCATCTATGCCACGGATAACTCTCTGATCGCCGACGGAGTAGTGGATCGCGTCCCACTCTGGAGGCCCGGAGGGTCACTGGTGCAGTTTGCCCCTCTTCTCAACGCGTACAAACTGACCAGGCTGAGCGCATCGCATGGCCAGGTCGTGGATGCCGAGGCGGCGGTCTGTGACGCCAACCTCACGAAGCTGTTTTCTACGGCCGTGGACATTCTCCGTTCCGACCTTGCGCGCAGCGACCCCGACACTGAGCAGGGTCTACGGATCTCCTGGGACGAACTTTCTGCGCTTAGCGTCAAAGTGGATCCTGACCTTCGAGTCAGACTTGTCGAACCAACCCACGGCCTTGACGAGACCATCGAGCTCGGTTCTTGGCTGGACGTCTCGGCTAGAGCCTTCTACGTCTCGGACAAACGTGCGATCGGTGCACCTAATTCAGGCGCGTATGCAATCGCATCAGTCTTCGAAGGAGATGCTCGTCGAATTGCGCATGATTGGGCTGCAGCGTGGTCGATGGCGTTGGAAGGGGAACGCGCGGATTCGATCACAACGGCCGCAAGTCTAGACGCAGAGCGCAAACGAGTGCGCGACGAGCGGAGCGAAGAGTCGCTCCGTCGGCTCGCCGCCCAGGGCAGGACACGTCGATCGAAGTCAGACAAGGTGAACCCAGAAAGCTCAAAAATCCGGAAGCCCGATACGGTGCCCTCTACTGAGATTGCCCCAAAGCCTATGCGGCGACTCATCGACCTAGACGCTTTGACGCTGAAAATCGAAGATGGCGAGATTGTCGGCGGGCCGCTGTCTCTCGACGATGGAAAGCTGGCGACCTTCGTTCCGAGGACTCCCGCGGACAAGCCTCGTGAACCTGACGTGTCAAATCCCAGGAAGCCGGGCGGAAACGGGTATGTCGCTAAGAACTATACAGACCAAGAGAGAGAGACGATTGGCCTGGAATTGGTGAGGCGAGTTCTCGGCGGTAATGAAGCGGGCATCGTTGACATTCGACACCAGCACAACGTCGGAGCGGATGCCGTCGACGATCTAGAGAACTTCTTCGAACTCAAGGTCTATGCCGGTCCGATCCCTGAAGTCGTCTCACTGACCAACTCTGAATTTCGGCGCGCGCAGGAGACCGAGCAGTTCTTCCTCGTCGTGGTCGGGAATGTCGAGCAGGGTGAGAAAGGGCCCGAGATTCTGATATTCACGGATCCGCTGAACCACCTGATTGTGGTCCCGCAGGGATCCATGAACCTAGGGGGGATTCGGGACGCGAAAGCGTTGCGATACCGGTTCGAGCCGCAACGAGCCGAAACGTAGAATCGAGTCGGGTGTATCGCCAGATATTGAGGGCGCGTCCTACTGTGATTCATCGCCCCCCGTTGTAGGGCACGTTGCATCGCGCGAGGCGGTTGCCACGCCGAAACGCCGGGTGGGACAGCGGCGTCTGGGGTGGCAGTCGGCCTGGCCTCGGTCGGGTCCTGTGCGGAGCGTGATCACGGGCAGCTCCTTCGGCAACGCGCCGGTAGGGCCGGTCTGGTTCCATCAAACTGTGACCCAGTGAGCGTTTGCTCGGTTGACCAACTCGAGACTCGAGACTTGGAGCCGGTCGCTAAATACCACGTACTCCGACCCGACGTGTTGTTTCTGCGCTGTGTGCGCAATGCTGAATTGAGCGGCGCGGAACCCTCTATACAGGTCGGTAGTGACTTGTTCCGCAGTGTCATAGGTCAGGATCCACGGGACGGCGCTTGTAGAGAGATGAGTGGCCAGTGCCACGTGATCCGCGTAGGTCAATGAATCGAGGTAGAGATTCTCGCCCTGAACGATATATGGGGGGTCAACGTAGGCCAGCAGCGAGGCACCCAGATGCTCAACGCTCGACATGAAATCTTTCGCGTCCAGTTGGGTGATTGAGACCCTACGGCGGTATTGTCCAAGTGTGGCTATCCGGCGAGCGAGATTCTGTCTATTGAATCGAGCATCTAGTTTCCAGTTTCCAGATTGACCTAGCCCGCCAATTGGCCTGGCGGAAAGTATACCGGACCGATTGCATCGATTTAGAAAGAAGGTCGAGAATCCGAGCGAGAGGTCGTCGTGCTGGGAGGGGTTATCGAAGATCTCGCGGTGAACATGCCAGGCGTCGATGTTCACGACAGCTTCTAGAACGAGCCCCGTCAAGGCTTCAGTGTGGTTGAACACTGAACGCCAGAAGGCCGCGACACCGGGCGCGAGATCATTGAGGTGGATCGTTTTCACCGCTTCGTCGACGAGAAGTTTCAAGGCGGCACCGGCACCGCCTGCGAACGGCTCCGCATAGCTTACGGGACGATGCTCCTGCGAACGTATTAGCTGCGCGAGATAGGGGGCCATTCGAGCTTTGCCGCCTGGGTAACGCAAAGGACTGACGTAGCGTTCTGACACTACTTTGCGCCTCCAATCAGGGCATCCACGCCCTGCAGGACCGGGCGGAAAGTTGCGCTGAGGCTCCGAACTTCGGAGGCGGTGGGGTCGCCGTACAGATTGTGCACGAAGGCATGCAGAGTCTGAATTGCCATTCCGTCGTTCTCTTGAGTGCGCGTCCAGGCCATCTCCAGTTGCTTGTCTCGATTGATGGGGTCGTAGCACTGGGGGTCGATTGCTAACAGTGCTGCTCGCAGCTTCTTGCTCAACTTGGCTCCCTCGGTACTGTTTACGACCCCTATCTCGATGCCGTCAGAGACCACGAGTTCGAGTAGGATTCTGATCAGCACGGCAACCACCTGAGGCGAGTCATCAATCTGAATCTTCTGCGCACCTTTCAGTAGTTTGCTGATGCGAGCGTTGACATGGTTGAGCTTCAGCTTGTGAAAGATCACCGGTTCAGGCTTGGCGGGATTTGTTCCGGCTCCCAGGTTTGGGTTCGGTGCGACTGTCTCATTCGAGTCCGCGTCCGATTGCGGGGGTTCTTGCTTCCCGGATCCCGGTCCGCCACCGGAACTGCCCGTGCGATCAGACGCGGCCCGGTTCGATTGGTTCGGGCTTGAGAGCTTTTTGCTCCGGTCGGGCAAAGTGTCATTTCGTTTGCGAATGAATTCTGCGCGTTGTTCTTTCGTCTTAATTTCTGTAACTGTCAAGTCTCCCGCGAGGTCAGAGAATATTCTTCTAAATCCCTCTATGAGATCTTTAGGCTCATAAAATAAGACAAGTTCGTCATCTTCAAAGGTAAACCCAAAGTTCGCTCGCACCTCTGGATCTGCAACTAGCCTTCCCAAAGTGGTGAGGCGGTTGCGGCGGACTTTGACAATATCCGCTGCGAGTTGTTCATCGTCGGGAAATGTCGCCTCTACGGCGTCGCAAAAGACGGCCGCCCGATCGGCTTGCGAGCCACGCTTTCGCCGAAAGTTGTTGGCCTGCCAGGACGCCCATTCCAGCACGCCAACGCCGTCATTTTCGCCCGTATGGCGTAGGTCGAGCCAATGTTTGGCCGCTTCGCGATTGGCTGCAACGTGTACTTCTACCTCGGTTGGTGCCAAGCCTGATTTGGCGATGTCTCTAAAGCGCTTGACGAGGTCCAGCGCCAGTTGCTTCGTTGCGGGCGCTGCGAGATCAGGGTTCATGAGCAATTTGAGACAGGCTAGGCGGCGGTTGCCCTCAATCACTACGAGGTGCCCGTCCTCTTCGACGGCAACTGGTATCTCGGTAGGGTTCAACATGCCCTGCTCGACAATGTCCTTTGCCAGATTGACCATCTTTGAGGGAGCGTCGACGAGTAGTGCGGTTACTGCGTCGTCCTGTCCTAGGGCGTTCGCGGCGAATCTTGGATTGCTTTCATCCAACAAGAGTCCACTAACTGGCTCGTTTTGCGTCACGCTTCGTGTCCTTTCGGTAGCCTGCTCGAGCGGTAGGGGTCACGTCACCAGTCGTGCTGGCTACGGGTTCCAGGATCCCATGGGTCCGCGCCGCGCGGTAGCGACGCGCTGGGCATGGGACGGATGGTCCAGACGGCACTCGCCGGGAGGGGCCTAGACGCGGCGAGCGTGCCGCTGGAGTTGACTCGAGAAGTCGGCATCCGATCCAACCCAGGAGAGGGAGGCCCTCACACGACGAACTCGACGGCCACATGCTCTGAGACTCCGTGTGTCTGGAACGGCGCGACGCAATAGTGCACGGCGGTAGTCTTTACGCCCATTGGCGCACGGGTTGAGTCGTTTCGTATCCCGCTCAGTCCTGACATCGAACCTGGTCAAAGGTGAACGGCACGACGGATGTGCGCAACCGTGATAGTTCTTCGGCAGTGGATGGGCAGCCCCGTGTGCGACATGGTCGGGCAATGTGTCGTGCGGACATCCAGTTGGGGGGCTGCTCGATAATCTCGTTTCCGGGCATGGGAAGTAGTGCGGACTTGAAGATCCAGGTTCTTCAAGTGCTTGATCCGCGCCATGATGGTTCGATACGAGTTGAACCGCCGGACGCCGTGGACGTTGGTCGCGTTCTCGGTCTTGGTCTCGGTGACTTCGTCTGCATTTGGCCCGCCGTCAATTCAGCCGTCTCACGCCCAGCCCTCTCTGGCATAACTCTGGTGATGATAGACGGCTCGGTTGAGCTGGCGCAGGTCTGCCGCTTCCGAGCTGCGCCAATGACGGTCATTTGGCCGTTGAGTTCTCGATCAGCCCACGTTGGCTGATCGTTGAAAGTGAGTGCGGATGTCCGAGACCGGTTGCTCGGCGGGACCGCGGACGTGACACCCTAGGACCATGGCAGCCCCCTCCCGCAGCAGCGCCCGTCCGACACCGTCGGGAACCTCGTGGGACCAGGCGCAGCTCGCGCCGGTCGTCCTCGTCCACGGCGCCGAGGGCCTGCTCGTCGACCGGGCGGTCGAGAGGCTGACGGGGCTCGCGCGCGAGACGGATCCCGAGGTCGAGCGGACGGTCGTCGACGCATCCACCTACCAGTCGGGCATGCTCTCGGTGCTCACGAGCCCGTCCCTGTTCGGCGAGCCGCGGATCGTCGTCCTCGCAGGCTCCCAGGCTGCGTCGGACGCGCTCCTCACCGATGTCATCTCCTACGTCGCGGCTCCCGCGGCGGACGTGTGGCTCGTCGTCGAGCACCGGGGCGGGGTGCGCGGCAAGAAGATGCTCGATGCGGTCAAGGCCTCGGGTGCCCCCGTCGTGACGTGCGAGCCGATCAAGAAGGACACGGACAAGGTCGCGTTCGCGAGCGCCGAGTTCAAGCGAGCGTCGCGTCGTGCCTCGGCCGGCGCGGTCCGTGCCCTCGTGGAGGCGGTCGGCAGCGACCTCCGCGAGCTCGCGGCGGCCTGCGCGCAGCTCGTGGCCGACTCGGACCGTGCGATCGACGAGCCCGCGGTCGAGAAGTACTACGGGGGCCGTGTCGAGGCGACGGGCTTCCGCGTCGCCGACGCGGCGATCGCGGGGGACGCGGGCCAGGCGGTCTCGCTCCTGCGCCACGCGCTCGCGACGGGAGCCGACCCGGTGCCCGTGGTCGCCGCCCTGGCGATGAAGCTCCGCACGCTCGCGAAGGTTGCCGGGCTCCGCGGCCGCGGCCGCTCCGCGGCAGACCTCGGGCTCGCTCCCTGGCAGGTCGATCGCGCTCGACGCGACCTGGCCGGATGGACGCCCGAAGGGCTGGCGACGGCGATCTCTGCGACGGCGCAGGCGGACGCGGAGGTCAAGGGCGCAGGCCGCGACCCGGTCTTTGCGGTCGAGCGTGCGGTGCTCGTCGTCGCACGCAGCGCGGGGCGCTGACGCGGCGGCCGGTCTCCGCCGGCCACGATGGCGCGCTGGCCCGGCCGTCCGGCCCCGGACACACCGAAGGCGCCGTCCCGACACGGGAAACGGCGCCTTCGGTCGGTCTCACCCCGTCACCGAGGGGAGACCATGAGACTCACAGACCGCTGACGGCCTTCGCGAGAGCTGACTTACGGTTCGCGGCCTGGTTGGAGTGGATGACTCCCTTGGACACGGCCTTGTCGAGCTTCTTGGATGCGACGACCAGAGCAGCGGAAGCAGCTTCCTTGTCGCCACCAGCGACAGCCTGACGGACGCGACGAACGTGCGTCTTGAGCTCAGACTTGACGGCCTTGTTACGCAGGCGCGCCTTCTCGTTGGTGCCGATGCGCTTGATCTGGGACTTGATGTTAGCCACGTGAGGACTCTCTTGTGTGTTCGCCGAAGCGATGTGAACAGGTCGTAGAAGGCGTTTCCAGCACCGGGACTGGGGTGGGGAACCCGTGGAGAGGTACTGGAATGGTGTCCGCCGACCCGGGCGGACACGCAACTAGAGAGACTAGCAGGTGTCGTCCCTCGACCGGAGCGCCCGACCGGCTCAGTCCGTCCGTGCCGTGACCCTTTCGAAGAGCGAGCGGTCCATGATCGCCCCTTCGCGGCGGACCGCTCCGGGGTCGACCCGGACGACCCGGTCGAGGCGCACCTGGCTCTCCCGACCCTGCGGGTCCCACGGGCCGGAGCCGATGTCGAGCCAACGGCGACCCCAGCGGGCCTCGTCGGCAGCATCCTGCGAGTGGTCCTTGCTCGAGAGCATGAGCGCCAGGAGCCAGTCACCGTCGCGTCCGACGACGAGGACCGGTCGGTCCTTGCCCCGTGCGTGGTCGTCCTCGTACGGCACCCAGGTCCAGACGATCTCGCCGGGGTCCGGCTCGCCGTCGAGAGAGGGGGAGTACTCGGGGTGGAGGTCTCCCTCGAAGTCGCCGGGGTAGACGTCGCGGTCGGGAGGGGCGGAGCTGGTGCCCGCGGGCTTCTCGCGGTTGGCGGTCGTCCCGGCGGGCCGCGGCTCGGGTGACGGGTTGGAACGGCCTCGGGCTCCCCGAGCCCGGGGGGCGCGGGGCGGCGGGTCGGCTGCGGGAGAGCCGGCGGAGCCGCGGCCGTCCCGGGCGACGAGGGGCGCGAGGGCGCGCCGCGCAGCGTTCGCGAGGAGGGACGTCCAGTTGGGTGTCGGCACGAGAGAAGGGTACCGGCGGGGGTCGGGCGAGGGGGCGCGCCCGTCGCTCAGGGGCGGCACCTGGCGGGATCGACAACGATATCGGGCTTCCCACTTGCGCAGTTGCGTGCTGTACGTCACATTTGCATGCGTCGCGCTGGGCAACGATGCACAGCGCACCGACCTCTGGAGGCGCAATGACTGATCCATCCCGGATCGGGCCGGCGACGGGTGATCCAGCAGATGCACGTGGCGACGGAGCCATGACGCAGACCGACTACCAGCGTGTGCAGGACAGCCCGGAGTTCCAGGACCTGCGGCGGCGGTTCCGCCGCTTCGTCTTCCCGATGACCGCGTTCTTCCTCGTCTGGTACCTCACCTATGTGCTGCTGGCGGACTACGCCCACGACTTCATGAGCACCCAGGTCTGGGGAACCATCAACGTCGGCCTCCTCATGGGGCTCGGGCAGTTCGTCACGACGTTCGCCATCACGATGCTCTACGCCCGGTGGGCGAACAAGCGTCAGGACCCCATCGCCAACGAGCTCCGCCAGCGCATCGAAGGACGGGACATCGTATGACCGCCACCACCGAGTCGCCCCAGGTCGTTCTCGCCGCGAGCGAGATCGGCAACCCGGTCGTCAACATCGGGATCTTCCTCGCCTTCGTGGCGGTCACGCTCGTCATCGTCCTGCGCGCCTCGCGCACGAACAAGACGGCGGCCGACTACTACGCCGGCGGCCGCAGCTTCACCGGCCCGCAGAACGGCACGGCCATCGCCGGCGACTACCTCTCTGCGGCGAGCTTCCTCGGCATCGTCGGCGCGATCGCCGTCAACGGCTATGACGGGTTCCTCTACTCCATCGGCTTCCTCGTCGCGTGGCTCGTCGCGCTCCTGCTCGTCGCGGAGCTCCTCCGCAACACGGGCAAGTTCACGATGGCGGACGTCCTGTCGTTCCGTCTGCGGCAGCGCCCCGTCCGCATGGCGGCGGCGATCACCACTCTCGCGGTCGTGTTCTTCTACCTGCTCGCCCAGATGGCGGGTGCGGGCGGTCTCGTCGCACTGCTCCTCGGCATCGACGGGAGCGTGGGCCAGGGTGTGGTCATCGCGGTCGTCGGCGCGCTGATGATCCTCTACGTCCTCGTCGGTGGCATGAAGGGCACCACCTGGGTGCAGATCATCAAGGCGATCCTCCTCATCGCGGGCGCCGGCGTCATGACCGTCTGGGTCCTGGCGAAGTTCGGGTTCAACCTCTCGGACGTCATCCAGGGCGCGATCAACACGTCGGGCAACCCCGCGCTGGCCGAGCCGGGCGCTCGCTACGGCGGCTCCGAGACGAGCAAGCTCGACTTCCTCTCCCTCGCCCTCGCGCTCGTGCTCGGGACGGCGGGCCTCCCGCACGTCCTCATGCGCTTCTACACGGTCCCGACGGCCAAGGAGGCCCGGCGCTCGGTCGTCTGGGCCATCTGGCTCATCGGCATCTTCTACCTCTTCACCCTCGTGCTCGGGTACGGGGCGGGTGCCCTCGTAGGGGCGGACACGATCAACGCCGCACCAGGAGGTGTGAACTCGGCCGCGCCGCTGCTCGCGTTCGAGCTCGGCGGCGAGATCCTCCTGGGGATCATCTCCGCCGTCGCCTTCGCGACGATCCTCGCGGTCGTCGCCGGGCTGACGATCACCGCTGCAGCGAGCTTCGCGCACGACATCTACGCGTCGGTCATCAAGAAGGGGGAGATCGCCCCCGACGGCGAGGTGCGGGTCGCCCGGATCACCGTCGTGGCGATCGGCTTCCTCGCGATCATCGGCGGCATCTTCGCCAACGGCCAGAACGTGGCGTTCCTCGTCGCCCTCGCGTTCGCGGTGGCAGCGAGCGCCAACCTGCCGACGATCATCTACTCGCTGTTCTGGAAGCGGTTCAACACGCGCGGGGCGCTCTGGAGCATGTACGGCGGCCTCGGCTCGTGCATCGTCCTCATCGCATTCTCGCCCGTGGTGTCCGGAAAGCTCAACCCGGACGGGACGAGCGCGTCGATGATCCGGAACACGGGCGTCGACTTCGCGTGGTTCCCGCTCGAGAACCCTGGACTCGTCACCATCCCGCTCGCGTTCCTCCTCGGGATCGTCGGGACGCTCACGAGCAAGGAGCGTCCGGACCTCGAGAAGTACGCCGAGATGGAGGTGCGCTCCCTCACGGGAGCGGGCTCCGAGAAGGCGGTCGCCCCGCACTGAGGTCTCTCCGCAGGCCCGCGAGGTGGTCCCGACGCGCCGTCGTCGTCCGTACGGCGTGTCGGGCCCCGCCGTGGGCTCGTGGGAGAATCGACCGTGTGACTCCCATCCCTTCAGAGGCCAACCTCGCCCGCATCCAGCCCGCGGCCACTGCACCGGAGCTGCTCCGCAACTTCTCGATCATCGCGCACATCGACCACGGCAAGTCGACGCTGGCCGACCGCATGCTCCAGATGACCGGCGTCGTCGACCCGCGTGCGATGCGTGCGCAGTACCTCGACCGCATGGACATCGAGCGCGAGCGCGGGATCACGATCAAGTCCCAGGCCGTGCGCATGCCGTGGGAGGTGGACGACGAGAACGGCGTCCCCACCGGCTACGCGCTGAACATGATCGACACACCGGGCCACGTCGACTTCACGTACGAGGTGTCGCGCTCCCTCGCTGCCTGCGAGTCCGCGGTCCTCCTCGTCGACGCTGCGCAGGGCATCGAGGCCCAGACGCTCGCCAACCTGTACCTCGCCATGGAGAACGACATGGCGATCATCCCGGCGCTCAACAAGATCGACCTGCCGGCCGCACAGCCCGAGAAGTACGCGGAGGAGCTCGCGAACCTCGTCGGCTGCGAGCCGGAGGAGATCCTCCTCATCTCCGGCAAGACCGGCATGGGTGTCCCCGAGCTGCTCGACCGCATCGTCCTCAAGACGCCGCCGCCGACCGGCGACCCCGACGCCCCCGCGCGCGCGATGATCTTCGACTCGGTCTACGACACCTACCGCGGCGTGGTCACCTACGTCCGGGTGGTCGACGGCAACCTCACGCCGCGCGAGAAGATCGTCATGATGTCGACGCGGGCGACGCACGACCTCCTGGAGATCGGCGTCTCCTCTCCGGAGCCGATCCCGACGAAGGGCCTCGGCGTGGGCGAGGTGGGATACCTCATCACCGGCGTCAAGGACGTGCGCCAGTCCAAGGTCGGCGACACGGTGACCAACTTCGCCAAGCCCGCGGACGAGGCACTGGGCGGGTACTCCGACCCGAAGCCCATGGTGTTCTCCGGGCTCTACCCCGTCGACGGCTCGGACTACCCGATCCTGCGCGACGCGCTCGACCGGCTCAAGCTCAACGACGCCGCGCTCATCTACGAGCCGGAGACCTCCGTCGCGCTCGGCTTCGGTTTCCGCGTGGGCTACCTCGGACTGCTCCACCTGGAGATCGTCCGTGAGCGGCTCGAGCGCGAGTTCAACCTCGACCTCATCTCGACCGCGCCCAACGTCATCTACGAGGTGACGATGGACGACAAGTCGATCGTCACGGTGACGAACCCGAGCGAGTTCCCCGGCGGCAAGATCGGCGAGGTCCGCGAGCCGATCGTCAAGGCGACCATCATCGCGCCGTCGGAGTTCATCGGTGCCGTCATGGAGCTCTGCCAGGGTCGCCGCGGCGAGCTCCAGGGGATGGACTACCTCTCGGCCGACCGCGTCGAGATGCGCTACATCCTTCCCCTCGCCGAGATCGTCTTCGACTTCTTCGACCACCTCAAGTCCCGGACCCGCGGGTACGCGTCCCTCGACTACGACGTCATCGGCGAGCAGGCTGCCGCCCTCGTCAAGGTGGACATCCTGCTCCAGGGGGAGCAGGTCGACGCCTTCAGCGCGATCGTGCACAAGGACAACGCCTACAGCTACGGGCTGATGATGGTGGGCAAGCTGAAGAACCTCATCAACCGCCAGCAGTTCGAGGTGCCCATCCAGGCCGCCATCGGTGCCCGCGTCATCGCGCGCGAGACCATCCGCGCGATCCGCAAGGACGTCCTGGCCAAGTGCTACGGCGGTGACATCTCCCGCAAGCGCAAGCTCCTCGAGAAGCAGAAGGAGGGCAAGAAGCGCATGAAGACCATCGGTACCGTCGAGGTCCCCAAGGAAGCCTTCATCTCCGCCCTGACCTCCGACCAGACGGAGACCAGGGACAAGAAGAAGTGACGAGCGTCCTGTGACTCCTGCTCTTCCCGACGGCGAGCCGGTCCCGGACGACGGCTCGCTGCCCGCGTGGGTCACGTCGGGTGCGGACGACCGCGCCTTCGGCGTGTACCTGCACGTCCCGTTCTGCACCGTCCGCTGCGGGTACTGCGACTTCAACACCTACACCGCGAGCGAGCTGGGCGGCGGGGCGAGCCAGCACGCGTACGCGACGACCGCGCTCGCCGAGATCGCGCTGGCCAGGCGAGCGATGGACCGTGCCGGGCTCCCGCCGCGGACGGTCTCGACCGTCTTCGTCGGGGGAGGCACCCCCACCCTTCTCCCGGCGGGCGACCTCGCCCGCATGCTCGACGGCGTCCGCGACGCGTGGGGTCTCGACCCCGACGCCGAGGTGACGACCGAGGCGAACCCCGACTCGGTCACGCCCGAGTCCCTCGCGCTCCTCGCCGACGCCGGCTTCACGCGCGTGTCCTTCGGCATGCAGTCCGCCGTCCCCCGGGTCCTCGCGACCCTCGAACGGACCCACGACCCTCGTCGGATCCCCGACGTCGTGCGGTGGGCGCGCGACGCCGGCCTCGAGGTGTCTCTCGACCTCATCTACGGGACGCCGGGGGAGACGATCGAGGACTGGCGCACGAGCGTCGAGTCCGCGCTCGCGACGGGTGTCGACCACGTGTCGGCGTACGCCCTCGTCGTCGAGCCGGGCACGAAGATGGCCGCCCAGGTGCGCCGCGGCGAGATCGCCCTGCCGAGCGAGGACGACCAGGCGGAGAAGTACGAGCTGGCGGACGACCTCCTCACGGCGGCGGGGCTCGACTGGTACGAGGTCTCGAACTGGGCCCGGACGGTCGACGGCGTGCAGCGCGCCTGCCGTCACAATCTCGCCTACTGGCGTGGCGAGGACTGGTGGGGCGTGGGTCCGGGCGCACACTCGTACATGGGCTCGAACGAACCGGGCACGCGCGGCGTGCGGTGGTGGAACGTCAAGCATCCGCTGCGGTACGCGGCGCGCCTCGCCGAGGGCCTGAGCCCGGCTGCCGGCCGTGAGATCCTCGACGACGCGTCCGCTCAGCTCGAGACCGTCATGCTCGGGGCTCGGCTGCGGGAGGGCCTGGACCTCGCGCTGCTGTCGACACGGGCCCGCCGCGCCGTCGCCGGGCACATCGCCACCGGTCTCGTCGACGGCAGGGCGGTGCTGAACGGGCGTGTGGTGCTCACCCGCACGGGCAGGCTCCTGGCCGACACCGTGGTGCGTGACCTGACGGACTGATGGAGACGGACTGCTGATGGACCTCCGATGACTCTCGCTCCGACCCGTGTGAGCCTGCCCGTCCACCCGGACGGGTCGACCGGCGCTGCACGCAAGCCGGTCGCACCCCGCCCCTCCGGACGCCCACCGAGGATCCACGGCCTCGATGCGCTGCGCGCGGTCGCCGTGCTCGCGGTCATGACGTTCCACTTCTTCCCGACAGTCCTGCCGGGCGGGTTCATCGGTGTCGACATCTTCTTCGTGCTCAGCGGCTTCCTCATCACGACCCTCCTCGTCCGGGAGCGCGTCCGCACCACGACCGTGTCCCTGCGGGCGTTCTGGGTGCGGCGGGCGAGACGCCTCCTGCCGGCGCTCGTGCTCGTCGTCGTCACGTGCACGGCGCTCGCCGGCGTGCTCGGCGGGGACGTGCTCGTCGGGATCCGCAGCCAGGTCGCCGGTGCCCTGACGTTCTCGAGCAACTGGGTCTACGTCGCTCAGGGTGCGACGTACTCGGACGACCTCAGCCCGCAGCTCTTCGCCAACTTCTGGTCGCTGGCCGTCGAGGAGCAGTTCTACCTCCTGTGGCCGCTCGCGCTCGTCGCTGTGTACGCGACACGTCGGTCACGGGCCGTCGGGCTCGCGGTGACCGGGCTGATCGGGATCGGATCCGCGGTCCTCATGGCTGTCACCTACCAGGTGGGGGAGGACCCGTCGCGTGTCTACTACGGCACGGACACCCATCTCTTCGGTCTCATGGCGGGAGCCTTCTTCGCGCTGTGGTTCGCGCCCCGCACCCCGGAGGCGCCCGGGCGGACCTCACGGTGGACGCCCAGGCCCATCGCGTCGTGGGGACGGTGGACCACCGTCCTCGTGGGTGCAGCCAGCGGCACCGTGCTCGTCGCGCTCGCGCTCGCCCTGCGGACCGGTTCGCCTCTCACGTACCGCGGCGGCCTCGTGCTCGCGTCCCTCGCCACGGTCGGCGTCATCGCGGTGCTGGTCCGTGGCCAGCGGGTGGCGCGCGTCGTCGAGAAGGGACCGCTGGAGTGGGTCGGACGACGCTCGTACGGTCTCTACCTGTGGCACTGGCCGCTCGTCGTGCTCGTCGCGCAGGTGCTCGACGGCGCCCATCCAGGACGCGCGTCCCAGCCGCTCGTCGCCGTCACGGCTACCGTCCTGACGTTCGCCGCAGCCTGGATCTCCTACCGTTTCGTCGAGAAGCCGGTGCTCGACCACGGGTTGCGGACCGTCGCCGCGGACGTGGCGCGTCGAGTGCGGGACCGGGTCGACGCCGCCTGGGTCGAGCGGCACGGCGGCTGGCACACCCACGGCCGCCGCGCGCGGCTCGCCGCGTCCACGCTGCTCGTCGTGCTCCTCGTCGGCGCGGTGGGGGCTGCGTTCGTCCGCGAGCCTGCCCGGTCCGACCTCGAGGCCGAGATCCTCCGGGGCCTGGAGATCGCCGACGCCACGACGCAGCAGGGCGCGGACAGCCCCGGTGCGACCACGTCGGACGACGACGCGGAGGTGCCCGGCGCACCGACACCCACCCCGGACCCGTCACCCACCGCCGCTGCTCCCGGCGCGGGCACGCCGTCGCCGTCGCCCGCTCCAGCGGTGCCTGCCGCCCCACCGGTTGCCGTCGGGCCGCCGCCCGGTGACCAGGTGACCGTCATCGGCGACTCCGTGACGCTCATCAGCGCGGAGGCGCTGCACGTCGCGCTGCCCGGTGTCTACATCGACGCCGCGGTGTCTCGGCAGATGAAGACGACGCCCGAGGCCGTGGCCGCGCTGCGTGCTGCCGGCGCGCTGCGCCCGTACGTCGTCGTGTCGCTCGCGACGAACAGCACCGTGACCGACCGCGTCATGGACGAGGCCCTCGCGGCGATCGGGCCGGGCCACCACGTGGTGCTCGTCACCGGGTACGGCGACCGTCCGTGGATCGGACCGACCAACGACCAGATCCGCGCTGCCGCCGCCCGGTACCCCGACGTCGTCGTCGCGGACTGGCAGAGCGCGCTCGCGGCCGCGCCGGAAGGGATCGGCAAGGACGGTGTCCACCCCCAGGGTCCGGGCCAGGACCTCTACGCCCGGACGCTCGTCGCCGGGCTCACCGATGCCGCGGGGCGGGCCGCGACCGGGTGACGTGCGACGTCAGGGCGCAGGAGCGGTGACGAAGTCGATGAGCTCCTCGACCCGGCCGAGGAGCGACGGCTCGAGGTCCGCGTAGCTGCGTACCGTCCCGAGGATCTTCTTCCACCCGAGCGCCACGTCCGTCTGGGACTCCGCCGGCCACCCGAGCCGGCGGAGGATCCCGTACTTCCACTCCGTCCCCCGGTCGATGACGGGCCACTCCGTGAGCCCGATCCGCTGCGGTCGCACCGCCTGCCACACGTCGACGTACGGGTGACCGAGGATGAGCACCCGGCCGCCGGGGAACTGTCGCATGACGTCGTCGGCGATGCGACGCTCCTTGCTCCCGGGAACGAGGTGGTCGACGAGGACGCCGACGCGGCGGCTCGCTGTCGGGCCGAACTCGGCGAGCGCGTCGGCGAGGTTGTCGACGCCGTCGAGCCCTTCGACGACCACGCCCTCGATCCGCAGGTCGTCGCCCCACACCTTCTCGACGAGCTCCGCGTCGTGCCGGCCCTCGACCCAGATGCGGCTCCCGCGTGCGACCCGGGCGCGCGCGCCGGCCACGGCACGCGACCCCGAGGCGGTGCGCGCGGGCGCCGCCGGGGCGGCCGGTCGGGTCGCCGGGACGAGCTCGACCGGCTCGCCGTCGATCCAGAACCCGGGACCGAGGGGGAACGTCCGGGTGCGCCGGGCCCCGTCCTCGAGGACGACGACGTGCATGCCTCCCGACTTCTCCGTCCGCAGCACCGCCCCCACCCAGCCGGTGAGGACCTCCTCGACGACGAGCCCGATCTCGGCCGGGACGGGTCGGGAGGTGGGCCGCGCGGTGCGCTCGCGGGACCCGGAGGACAGGACGTCGGGGGAGTAGCGTTCATGGCTCACGCGAGGAAGGGTAGCCGCACGCCGGCGATCGTGACCTGCGCGACACGGGGGCAGCCCGGCGCGGGTACGGCGTAGAATTAGCACTCAGGTTCGGTGAGTGCTACCAGTATCGGTGCGACCGACCGGTCCGGACGCAGCACGAGGAGTGGAGGCAGGATGGCGGCGAGCGACGATCGCAGGCTCGACGTGCTCCGCGCGATCGTGGAGGACTACGTGCAGACCCGCGAGCCCGTCGGCTCGAAGGTGCTCGCAGAGCGTCACGGTCTCGGCGTCTCGTCCGCGACGATCCGCAACGACATGGCGGTCCTCGAGGAGAGCGGCTTCATCGCCCAGCCGCACACCTCGGCCGGGCGTGTGCCGACCGACAAGGGCTACCGGATGTTCGTCGACCGGCTCTCGACCGTCAAGGCGTTCTCCACCGCCGAGAAGAACGCGATCGAGACGTTCCTCGCCGGAGCGGTCGACCTCGACGACGTCGTCACGCGCGCCGGACGCCTCCTCGCGCAGCTCACCGGCCAGGTCGCCGTCGTCCAGTACCCCTCTCTGCGCCGGTCGGGCCTGCGGCACCTCGAGCTCGTCGTCCTCGGCGAGCGCCGCCTCCTCGTCGTGCTCATCACCGACACCGGCCGCGTCGAGCAGCGGACGCTCGAGCTCGCCGAACCTCCCGACGAGACCTTCCTCATCGGCCTTCGTGCCCGGCTCAACGCCGCGGCCGCCGGCCGCAGGCTCAAAGAGCTCCGGACCGCGCTGACTGCGCTCGCCGAGACCTACCACCCGGTCGACCGCGACCTCGTCGAGCGGATCGCGGACGTCATCACCGAGACGCTCTCCCAGGAGAGCGAGGAGCGCATCGTGCTCGCGGGCACGGCGAACCTCGCGCAGGCGGGCATGCGCTTCGAGCACGCCCTGCGCCCTGTCCTCGAAGCACTCGAGGAGCAGGTCGTCCTCCTCAACCTCCTCACCGAGATGGCCGAGGACTCGGCCGGCGTCAACGTGCGGATCGGTCGTGAGACGCAGCTGGCCGGCCTCTTCGAGACGTCGATCGTCACGACCGGCTACGGGTCGGACGGCGACGCCGTCGCGACGATCGGGTCGATCGGCCCCACCCGGATGGACTACCCCGGCACCATCGCCGCCGTGCGAGCGGTGGCCCGCTATCTCTCGAGGATCCTCGGTTCGTGATCCTTCCCCGCCAGACCCCGAGCACCCACCACAGAACGGCAGAGAGCACTCAGTGACTGACTACTACGAGATCCTCGGCGTCGCCCGGGACGCCAGCCAGGACCAGATCAAGAAGGCGTACCGCAAGCTCGCGCGCGAGCTCCACCCGGACGTCGCCGGTCCGGAGGCCGAGGACAGGTTCAAGGACGTGTCCCGCGCCTACGAGGTGCTGTCCAACGCGGACAAGCGTCGCTCGTACGACATGGGCAGCGACCCGTCGGCACCGGGTGGCGGCATGGGCGGAGGCTTCGGCTTCCAGGACATCTTTGAGACCTTCTTCGGTGGCGGGCAGGCCCAGCGCGGCCCGATCCCGCGCTCGCGCCGCGGCCAGGACGCCCTCATCCGCCTCGACCTCGACCTCGCGGAGACCGCGTTCGGCGTGCGCCGCGAGATCCCGGTCGAGACCGCGGTCGTCTGCGGCACCTGCTCCGGCTCGTGCTGCGCGCCCGGCACCTCCCCGCGTGTCTGCGACGTCTGCCACGGTCGCGGTACCGTGCAGCGGGTCGCCCGCTCCTTCCTCGGTCAGGTCATGACGACGGCGCCGTGCGCCGCGTGCCAGGGCTTCGGCACGACGATCCCGGAACCGTGCGCCGAGTGCGCCGGTGAGGGGCGCATCCGCAGCCGTCGCACGGTGGCCGTCGAGGTGCCTGCCGGCGTCGAGACCGGGACCCGTATCAAGCTCACGTCGCAAGGCGAGGTCGGCCCGGCGGGCGGCCCTGCCGGGGACCTCTACTTCGAGATCCGCGAGCGCAAGCACGAGACGTTCCTGCGGCGCGGGGACGACCTGCACTGCACCCTCGAGGTCCCGATGACTGCTGCCGTGCTCGGCACGGTCGTCGAGCTCGAGACGCTCGACGGACCCGAGCAGCTCGACCTGCGCCCGGGCACCCAGCCGAGCCAGGTCATCACGCTCAAGGGGCTCGGTATCGGCCACCTGCACTCCAGCGGGCGTGGGGACCTCAACGTCCACGTCGAGGTGCACATCCCGACCGGCTTGTCCGACGAGCAGACGGAGCTCGTCCGTCAGCTCGCTGCACTCCGGGGCGAGGAGCGCGTCGAGGGGCAGATGTCCGCCGCTCACCCCGGGGTGTTCTCCCGGCTGCGCGACAAGCTCGCAGGCCGGTAGTGAGCGCGCCCGTCTTCCTCGCCGAGCCGGGCGAGCTCTCCTCGTACGCGGCCGGGAGCACGTTCGTGCTCGACGGGGCCGAGGGTCGGCACGCCGGCGTCGTGCAGCGGCGCGGTCCGGGGGAGCGCATCGACGTCGTCGACGGGGTGGGCGTGCGGCTGCGGTGCGTCATCGCGTCCGTCCAGTCCTCGCACCTCGACCTCACGGTCGAGCACGTGGTGCACGAGCCGAGGGACGGGATCGAGATCGTGCTCGTCCAGGCGCTCGCCAAGGGTGACCGGGACGAGATGGCCGTCGAGGCAGCGACGGAGGTGGGTGTGGACGCGATCCTGCCCTGGCAGGCGGAGCGGTCGGTCGTCGTGTGGCGCGGGGACAGGGCGGCGAAGTCGCGCGCCCGCTGGCTCGGGGTCGTGCGTGCGGCGACCAAGCAGGCTCGTCGAGCCGTCATGCCCCGCGTCGGGCTCGTCGTCGACGCGACCGGCCTCGCCGCCGCCGTCGAGCGCGTGCGGGCAGACGGCGGGGTGACGCTCGTCCTCCACGAGGAGGCGACGCAGCCTCTCGCCGACGTGCAGCTTCCCGGAGCGAGCGACGGGAGCGACGGACGACCACCGACCGGGCCTCCCCGCGAGGTGATGCTCGTCGTCGGGCCCGAGGGTGGGATCAGCGACCGCGAGCTCGCACGCCTCGTCGACGCGGGTGCCGTGCCGGTGCGGCTCGGACCTCACGTCCTGCGGACCTCGACCGCCGGGCCGGTCGCCGCTGCCCTCGTCGCACAGCGGCTCGGCCGTTGGCGCTGACGGCCCGGCGCTGACGCGCTAGCCTCGCAGGATGACGACAGACCGCGAGACCGAGCCCATGCCCGCTGACGCAGACTGCCTGTTCTGCAAGATCGTCGCGGGGGAGGTCCCGGCCGACGTCGTCGCCTCGAACGAGCGTGTCCTGGCGTTCCGTGACATCAACCCCCAGGCCCCGATGCACGTCCTCGTGGTGCCGCGCGAGCACTTCGGCGACATCGCCCAGCTCGCGGCAGGGGCGCCCGATCTCCTCGCCGACGTCGTGGCGCTCGCCGACGAGGTGGCCAGCGAGCACGCGGACGGCCAGTTCCGACTCATCTTCAACTCCGGTCCGCACGCCGGCCAGAGCGTCTTCCACGTCCACGGTCACGTCATCGGTGGCACGCACCTCGGGTGGTCGCCCGCCTGATCGGCCACCCCGCGTGCTGGTGGAGACCGTGCGAAAGATAGACTGGGACGATCTGCGACGACACGTCCGGACGAGCGAGGACCACGGGAGCGAGCACAACGCCACATGGCACCAGACGACACGAGCGCGGGAGCGCCGCACACCCACGTCGAGCACCGGATCGTCGTTCCCACGGACGTGTCGGTCTCCGCGCTCCTCGGGCCGGTCGACTCCGTGCTGCGCGCCATCGAGGCAGGCTTCCCGACCGTCGACGTCCGGGTCCGCGAGAACGAGATCGCCCTGCGCGGCCCGGTCGGCGACCTCGCGCTCGCCTCACGCCTCGTCGACGAGCTCATCGATGTCGCCGCAGCAGGGACGGCGCTGACGGCCGACGTGGTGGCGCGGTCGATCACGATGCTCATGGCGCAGTCGGCGACGCGACCGACGGACGTGTTCACCCTGAGCATCCTGTCGAGCCGGGGCCGGACCATCCGCCCCAAGACGGCGGGCCAGAAGCACTACGTCGACGCGATCGACGCGAACACCGTGACCTTCGGGATCGGCCCGGCGGGGACGGGCAAGACGTACCTCGCGATGGCCAAGGCCGTCCAGGCGCTGCAGGCGCGCCAGGTGAGCCGCATCGTCCTCACCCGACCCGCCGTCGAGGCAGGCGAGCGGCTCGGCTTCCTCCCGGGCTCGTTGTCGGACAAGATCGACCCCTACCTGCGGCCGCTGTACGACGCCCTCCACGACATGCTCGAGCCGGCGTCCATCCCGAAGCTCATCGAGGCCGGGACGATCGAGGTCGCGCCGCTCGCCTACATGCGCGGCAGGACGCTCAACGACGCGTTCATCATCCTCGACGAGGCCCAGAACACGTCCACCGAACAGATGAAGATGTTCCTCACGCGGCTCGGCTTCTCCTCGAAGATGGTCATCACCGGGGACGTCACCCAGGTCGACCTCCCGGGCGGGACGCCGTCGGGCCTGCGCATGATCGAAGACGTCCTCACGGGTGTCGACGACGTCGAGTTCTGCACGTTGAGCTCCGCCGACGTGGTCCGTCACCGGCTGGTCGGCGAGATCATCGACGCCTACGCACGCTGGGACGTCAGCAGCACCACCGCAACGTCAGCACACCGCGGTCCTCGCGACCGGGCACACGAGAAGGGCCACCGCAGGTGAGCATCGAAGTCAACAACGAGTCCGGCTACGAGGTCGACGAGGCAGAGTTCGCGGCGCTGGGCCGGTTCGTGCTCGAGGAGATGCACGTCCACCCCCTCACGGAGCTGTCCATCCTCTTCGTCGATACCGAGGTGATGGCCGAGCTCCACGTGCAGTGGATGGACGAGCCGGGCCCGACCGACGTCCTCTCCTTCCCCATGGACGAGCTGCGCCCTGGCCGCGAGGGCGACGTCACCCCCGCCGGCCTCCTCGGCGACGTCGTCGTGTGCCCCGAGGTCGCCGCGCAGCAGGCCGCCGGAGCAGGTCACTCGACGGTCGAGGAGATGCTCCTGCTCACCACGCACGGGATCCTCCACCTCCTCGGCTACGACCACGCAGAGCCGGAGGAGGAGAAGGAGATGTTCGGCCTCCAGCGCACCCTGCTCCTCACCTTCCTCGCCGGTCGACGGTCGTCGTGAGGTGAACGCGCTCAGCGGCGCCCCCATCGGGTGGCTCCTCGTCCTGGCGCTCCTCGGCATCTCGCTCGCCGCGCTGCTCAGCGCCGGTGAGGCGGCCGTCGTGCGGGTGACGCGCTCCGCGGTGAGCGAGATCACCGAGAACCGTCGAGACATCGCCGACCGGATCCGGCGCCTCGTCGAGAGCCCCGGGCACACCGCGGCGTCCGCGGCCTTCGTCCGGGTCTTCGCCGAGATGCTCGCGACCGCCTGCATCACCGTCTGCGTCGGGTCTCTCGTGGACCCGTGGTGGCTCGTGCTCCTCGTCTCCGTGGTCGTCGGTGCTCTCGTCGCGCTCGTCCTCGTGCGGATCAGCCCGCGCACGCTCGGCAGGAGGAGGCCGGCGCAGACGCTCGTCCTGCTCAGCTCGCTCCTGTCCGTCGTGCTCCGTGTGACCGGGCCCGTCACGCGGTACACGGGAGCTGCACGGACACCCTCCGACGCGAGCGACGAGCACGAGCTGCGGGACATGGTCGACCGCGTGAGCGACTCCGGCGTCATCGAGGACGACGAGCGGTCCATGCTGCGGTCGGTGTTCGAGCTGCGGACCACCCTCACACGCGAGGTCATGGTGCCGCGCACCGACATGGTGACCTCGATGGCGGCGACACCGCTCCCCAAGGCCCTCGCTCTGTTCCTGCGTTCGGGCTTCTCGCGGGTGCCTGTCGTCGGTGAGTCGGTCGACGAGCTGCTCGGCATCGCCTACTTCAAGGACGTCGTCCGGGTGCTCAACCACTCGCAGGACGGCCAGACCCGGACCCTCGGCGAGGTCATGCGCCCCGCGACGTTCGTCCCGGAGTCCAAGGCGGTGGACGACCTCCTCCGCGAGATGCAGGGCGCCTCCTCGCACATGGCGCTCGTCGTGGACGAGTATGGCGGCATCGCCGGGCTCGTGACGATCGAGGACGCGCTCGAGGAGATCGTCGGCGAGCTGACCGACGAGCACGACTCCGCCGCACCGGAGGTCGAGGAGATCGAGCCGGGCACGTTCCGTGTCCCAGCACGACTCGCCCTCGACGAGCTCGGCGAGCTGTTCGACCTCGACGTCGACGACGACGAGGTGGACACGGCCGGCGGCCTGCTCGCGAAGGCTCTCGGCAAGGTACCGCTCGCCGGCGCGACGGCAGACATCACCGGGCTCCACCTCGTCGCCGAGCGCATCGAGGGTCGTCGCAAGCAGCTTGCGACCATCCTCGTCCGGCGCAGCGACACCGGCGAGCGGGCGACCACCCAAGAACGACGAGTACTGGACGAGAACCGCGCGAGCGACGACCGCCGCGCACCCACCGAGCAGCAGGAGATGGAACGATGACCCCCAGCACAGCCACAGACAGGTCCGGGGGCACGGCGCCGCACAGGTCCGGGTTCGCGTGCATGGTCGGACGGCCCAACGCCGGCAAGTCCACGCTGACGAACGCGCTCGTCGGCCAGAAGGTCGCGATCACCTCGGGGCGTCCGCAGACCACGCGGCACACGATCCGCGGGATCGTCCACCGCGAGGACGCGCAGCTCATCCTCGTCGACACCCCGGGGCTCCACCGGCCGCGGACGCTGCTCGGCGAGCGGCTCAACGACCTCGTCCGCGAGACCCTCACCCAGGTCGACGTCATCGCGTTCTGCCTCCCCGCGGACCAGAAGGTCGGCCCTGGGGACAGGTACATCGCGAAGGAGCTGTCGCAGCTCATGACCGGCCGTCACCCCACACCGGTGGTGGCTGTCGTGACGAAGGCGGACCTCGTGTCCCGCGAGGACCTCGGGATCCATCTCCTGGCGATCGACGGCCTGGGGGAGTGGGCGGACATCGTGCCCGTCTCGGCGGTCGACGGGTACCAGGTGCAGACGCTCGCGGACGTTCTCGTCAAGCACCTGCCCGAGGGCGGAGACCTCTATCCCGACGGCGAGCTCACCGACGAGCCCGCGAGCGTCATGGTGGCCGAGCTCGTCCGTGAGGCGGCGCTCGAGGGTGTCCGGGACGAGCTCCCGCACTCGCTCGCCGTCGTCGTCGACGAGATCACGCCGCGCGAGGGGGGCAGCGGCCCCAACCCCCTGCTGGACGTCCGGGTGAACCTGTTCGTCGAGCGGGACAGCCAGAAGGCCATCATCATCGGTCGCGGCGGATCGCGTCTCCGGCACGTCGGGACCGAGGCGCGCAAGGGGATCGAGGCGCTGCTCGGCAACCGGGTCTACCTCGACCTCCACGTGAAGGTCGCCAAGGACTGGCAGCGCGATCCCAAGCAGCTCGGCCGCATGGGGTTCTGACGGGGCTCAGCGGGTCAGTGCTCGCGCGGTGAACTGACGCTGACCGACGCGCACGCTGCCGTCGCCAGGGACGTGGACCCGCATCCCGACGAGCACGTCGAGCGGCTCGCCGTGCGCGGTGAGGACGCTCGTGCCGTTGGTCGACCCCCGGTCGGTCACCCAGAAGCCGCCCTCGTCGATGCCGAACTCGAGATGGGTCTTGGACAGCGAGCGGTTCTCGTCGTCGACGGCCAGGAGGTCGTCGTGCCGCTCGCCCTGGGCTGACTGAGGCTTGCGGCCGACGAGGCCCGAGCCGTGCACGGTGAAGGACTGCCCGTTGTCGAACGACAGGAGGAAGCCCACCGCCGCCGCGCGCCGCGGGGGAGCGGCGGGGGGCGGCTGGACCGCTGGCGCAGCCGGTAGGTCCGGCGTGACGTCCGCGCGCGGCGGGGACCAGCTCGGCAGCGCCTGGGTGAATCCTGCGCCGTGCGCCGGGACGGGCGTCACAGTGCGTGCAGGCACGGGAGGCACGGCGGGCACTCCAGGCGCTGCAGGCACGGCGAGCGCTGCAGGTGTCGCAGGCACAGCGGGAGCGAGGGGCAGCGCACCTGGCCCGGCCGGGGAGATCGACGTGGAGACGTCCGATCGCCGTGTGGGTCCCTCCGGCGCGCTCAGCACGGGCTCGTGGAAGGCCGGTCGGGACTGCTCGAGCGCGCTGCCTGGGCCGGCGGTACGGTCTTCCTCTGCGCGTCGTGAGCGAGACCGCCGGGAGACGTCGATCATCGTCGTCCGTGCGGCGGCGTCGTGCCAGCCCTGCCTGAGCGGGCTCCGGTCCCAGGCACCTGAGGCCACCACGACCCACTGCCCGACTGCGGCGACGAGGAAGCCGGTCAGCACGACGAGGCCGCGCACGGTGCTGCGCGCGATCCCGGGAGCGTACGGGCCGTCCGCTCGGACGGTCCGCACCCCCAGGAGAGCGTTGCCGACGGTGAGGCCGGAACGGGCCTCCCACACGCAGAGCGCGACGGGGACCTCGACGAGGGCGAGCGCGGCGTACACGACCTCGTCGGTCGCGAGGTAGACGCCGGCGACCACGAGTGCGGTCACGGCGAGGTCGACCGCGAAGGCTGCGACGCGGCGCCCGACGGGTGCGACGCTCATCGACGGGACCCGGGCGGGCGCGGGGTCGAGGCCGGCACGGGACGTGCTGTGCGGAGCAAGAGGTGCGCCGGTCGTGATGGTCATGTCCGTCCCTCGAGAGCTCTGGGAGAGGCGCAGGTCGCGCTCTGCGTCTCCGGTCGTCGACCCGGTGCGCGTGCGGGCGATGCTAGCAGCCGGTGGTCCTCACGGGCTCGGGATCCGCTCATCCGGAGAAGGCGCTCCGCACCATCTCGATGGTTCCGATCGCGACGAGCGCGGCCGGCAGGCTGAGCGTGACGGCCAGTCCCTCGAGGCCGTCGGTGAGGCGGGACAGACCGACGGAGCGGCGCCCATGACGGATGGGGCCGCTGACGAACGCGATGAGCAGGCCGAGGATCGTGAGGGCGCACGCCAGCGCGGTGATGCTGTCCGGCGGGTCGACGAACGTGGTCTCGAGGACGAGCGTCAGGAGCATGACGGCGGCGGCCGCGCGCGGCGCGGTCTTCGACGACGACGCCCGGGCGGTGCGCGGGATGCTCACGAGGGCGAACGCCACGAGCAGGACGAGGACGAGGGCGGCGACTCCCGCCGTGCCACCGGACGGCGCACCGAGGAGGACGAACGGGGTGAGGATCGCGGCCGAGACGCTCAGGGCGACGGTCCCCGCGGCCAGCAGCCGGTCGCCGCGGCCGACGGCGGTCTCGACGACGGGGTTGCGCAGCGCAGGTGACGGGCGGGCCGGCCCGCCGCGGACGGACAGCGCGCTCCGGGTCACGTGGGCTGCGTCCACGAGGTAGACCACCGGGACCTGGAGCGCGAAGGACGGCAGGGCTCGGAGGAGGAGAGGGACGAGCCCGAGGAGGACAGCCGCGGTGACCCACGCAGAGAGCTCGAGGAAGAGGACGACGCCGGCGACGACAGCGAAGAGCGCGAACAGGGACGTGAGGACGACCGCGACCTGCAGCCCCTCACCCCGTGCTGTGCGAGCGCGGACCGCAGCCAGGGCCGACACCGCGCTCGCGCTGACGAAGGCCGCGAGGACCGCCAGCTGGTTGCCGGCCGCCAGGCTCGCGTCGACCGCGCTCGCCCCGCCGGCGCACGCCAGGAGAGCCGCCACGACGATGCAGATCTCGTTGCGACCTGCGTGCCGCACCGTGGGCCACAGCGCGAGGAGGAGTGCGGCGAGGAGGAAGGCCCCGGCCACGGTCTGCTGGCCTGCCGCGGAGATCCGGTCGACGGGCAGGAGGCCGGGGATCGCCCACACGAGGACCACGACCAGCGCGCAGGCGCCGGAGAGAGCCACGAGCAGCACCTGGGGAGGTGGAGCAGGGACGGTCCGTGGGAGTGCGGCGTCAGCAGGGACCGGACGGGTGCTCGCGCGCTCGACCGACCGCGACGGCACCGCGCTCACGTGCAGGACCGCGCCGTCGCGCAGGGAGTCGCCCGCGGTCGCCCGCAGGTCGACCCGCGCCCCGTCGGACGTCACGACGACGACGGAGGGGTCGGTGGGGTCGACGCCGACCGACCGCAAGGCGTCCGCGAGAGCGACGTGGTCGGGGATGAGGACGTCGACGCTGTGAGCCGAGAACTGGAGGACGACGCGTCGGGACGGGGCGATCGTGTCCGTCACGCGAGACCTCCTCACCGTCGCTGCTGCTTCACGCCGTGCTGCGCGAGTTTACCCATTATTGTGTGGGCTGACTCCCGTGCGGTCGTGCGCTCGTCCAGCTGGCGGGCCGTTCACCGTGGACGACAGCTATGAGAGGCCCTCATGAGTACCCCGTTGTACCGTGACGTGCGCAAGCCCGCCCCGCCGCTGCCCTCCGGCCGCGTCGTCATGCAGGCACCCCCCGAGCTCGTCCCGTCCGACGGCGTCAGCGGACTCATCTCGTCTCTCGTCCCGATGCTCGGCAGCGTCGGGTCCATCGTCTTCGTCGCCATGGCGTCGCCCGGCCCCCGCGGCATGATCGCCGGCGGGATGTTCCTCGTCGCCTCTCTCGGCTTCGTCGTCGTCAACGGCTGGCGGCAGCGCTCGCAGCACCAGGCGACGGTGCTCGGGAGCCGGCGCGAGTACCTCGCGTACCTCGCGGACCTGCGCGCCACGGTGCGGCAGGCCGCGAACCAGCAGCGCCGTCACGGGTTGTGGAACAACCCTGAGCCCACGGCGCTGGCCTCCTTCGCCGAGGACGGCGAACGTGTGTGGGAGCGCTCGCCGGGTCAGGGTGACTACCTCCACGCCCGCATCGGTGTCGCCAGCCAACCGCTGTGCCTCGCTCTCGAGGCTGCCGAGACACCACCCCTCGCCCAGCTCGACCCTGTCGCCGCGTCGGCGGCCCACCGCTTCCTCGTCACGCACGAGATGCAGCCCGACATCCCGGTGTCGATCGACATCGCGGGCTATTCGCGGATCGAGGTGACGGGGCCCGAGAGCGGGGCCCGCGGGCTCGCCCGTGCGCTCGTGTCCCAGCTCGCCGCCTTCCACTCCCCGGAGCACCTCCAGATCGCTGTGGTCGCCTCGCCGACGGCGCTCGCCGAGTGGGAGTGGGCGAAGTGGCTCCCGCACACCCACAGCACGCGCGAGAAGGACAGCGTCGGCCCCGCCCGGATGATCGGGACGGACCTCGACGACCTCGAGGCCATGCTCCCCGCCGGGATGCACGAGCGGTCGCGGTTCTCACCGAACGGGCAGGCCGTCTCGCCGCACGTCCTCATCGTCCTCGACGGGGGCCGCGTCGCGCCCGGGAGCGTCATCGCGCCACCCGAGGGTGTCATGGGCGTCACGGTCCTCGAGCTCCCGGAGTTCTGGGACGATCTCTCCGACCCGCTCCGGCTGCGGCTCGCGGTCGGCGCGGCCCCCGCGCGCGCCGGGGCTCGCGCGCCGGTGGAGCTCGTGCACCTCGGGGATGAGCCGCGTCTCGCTCTCGCCGACGCGGCGTCCATCCCGGACGCCGAGGCCATGGCCCGCCGGCTGACCCCGATGTTCGTGGGCTCCGGGGAGTCTCCGAGCGAGTCGACCGCGGTGTCCGCGGAGCTCGTGGACCTCCTCGGGATCGGTGACATCCGTGATCTCGACCTCGACGTCACGTGGCGTCCGCGGCTCCAGCGCGACCGCCTGCGGGTGCCGATCGGCCTCACGGACCAGGGGCAGCCGATCGCCCTCGACATCAAGGAGTCCGCCCATCAGGGTATGGGCCCGCACGGCCTCGTCATCGGTGCGACGGGCTCGGGCAAGTCCGAGGTGCTCCGCACCCTCGTCCTCGCGCTGGCGCTGACCCACTCGCCGGAGGACCTCAACTTCGTCCTCGTCGACTTCAAGGGTGGTGCGACGTTCGCGGGCATGGCTGACATGCCCCACGTCTCGGCGATCATCACGAACCTCGGCGAGGAGCTCACGCTCGTCGACCGCATGCAGGACGCCCTGCAGGGCGAGATGACGCGTCGGCAGGAGCTCCTGCGCTCCGCCGGGAACTTCTCCAACGTGTCGGACTACGAGAAGGCGCGCCTCGGCGGACGCACGGACCTCGCGCCACTGCCCGCCCTGCTCATCGTCGCGGACGAGTTCTCCGAGCTCCTCGCGGCCCGTCCCGACTTCGTCGACCTCTTCGTCGCGATCGGCCGGCTCGGACGCTCCCTCCAGATGCACCTCCTGCTGTCCTCGCAGCGGCTCGAGGAGGGCAGGCTCCGTGGGCTCGAGTCCCACCTGTCCTACCGGATCGGTCTGCGGACCTTCTCGGCTGCCGAGTCGCGCACCGTGCTCGGCGTCCCGGACGCGTACAACCTCCCGCCGATCCCCGGCATCGGCTACCTCAAGCCGGACACGACGACGATGATCCAGTTCCGGGCGTCGTACGTGTCGGGTCCGCCGAAGGCCCGCAGCGGCCAGCGTCGCTCGCTCGAGACGTCCGGTGCAGGGGGGCTCGAGCCCTTCACCGCGGCGCCCGTCGTACGCAGGTCGGTCGAGGAGGTCGCCCCCGTCGAGATCGCCGCGCAGGCCGAGGAGGAGCGGGCGACCTTCGACATCGCCGTCCGCGCCATGGCTGGCCGCGGACCTGCCGCGCACCAGGTGTGGTTGCCGCCGCTCATCACGCCCCAGACCTTCGACCAGCTCATGCCCGACCTCGTCGTCGATCCCTCGCTCGGGCTCGTCTCGCCGTCGTGGCGAGCGGCGGGAGACCTCGTGGTCCCGCTGGGGATCGTCGACCGTCCGCTCGAGCAGCGCCGAGAGGACCTCGTCGTCTCTCTCGGAGGTGCGGCCGGTCACATGGCGGTCGTCGGTGGTCCACGTACCGGCAAGAGCACGGTGGCCCGCTCGGTCGTCACCGCCCTCGCGCTGACGCGTACGCCGCTCGAGGTCCAGTTCTACGTCCTCGACTTCGGCGGCGGCACGTTCAGCCCTCTCGCCTCTCTCGCGCACGTCGCCGGGGTCGCGAGCCGCAGCGAGCCAGACGTGGTCCGGCGCATCATCGCCGAGGTCCGCGGCATCGTCGACCGCCGCGAGAACTACTTCCGGGCGCACGGCATCGACTCGATCGAGACGTACCGGCAGCGCCGTCGAGAAGGCCGTGTCGACGACGGCTACGGCGACATCTTCCTCGTCGTCGACGGCTGGAGCACCATCCGCGCAGAGTTCGACGAGCTCGAGCCGCAGATCCAGGCGCTCGCGGGGCGCGGCCTGACCTTCGGTCTCCACCTCCTCGCCACCGCCACGCGGTGGATGGACTACCGCAGCCAGGTCAAGGACGTCTTCGGGACGCGCATCGAGCTCCGCATGGGTGACCCCATGGACTCCGACGTCGACCGCAAGGTCGCCGTCAACGTGCCGAAGGACCGGCCCGGTCGTGGCATCGTCGCCTCCAAGCACCACATCCTCTCCGCACTCCCGCGGATCGACTCGGACACGAGCGCGACGACGCTCGGAGCCGGTGTCGAGCACCTCGTCGAGACCGTCAATGCCAGCTGGACGGGTCCGGCCGGACCGAAGCTGCGCCTCCTGCCCGACGAGATCTCGCTCGATGCAGTCCGCGCCCAGGCCCCGGCCGGGACGCGCACCATCTGGCTCGGGGTGGACGAGGCCAACCTCGCCCCGGTCGGTCTCGACCCCATGGACGAGCCGCACCTCTACGCCTTCGGCGACGGCGGGTCGGGCAAGTCCGGGCTCCTGCGTGGCTACGCTCGCGAGGTCATGCGCCAGTTCACGCCCGCCCAGGCGCAGTTCTTCGCGGTGGACTACCGGCGGTCCCTCCTCGGCGAGATCCCGGAGGAGTACCTCGCGGGATACCTCACCACCCACGAGACGGCAGGTGGACAGCTCACCGACCTCGCCACGTACCTGCGTGGTCGCCTGCCCGGCCCGGACGTGACGGCGGACCAGCTCCGCTCGCGGTCGTGGTGGTCGGGCGCCGAGGTGTTCGTCCTCGTCGACGACTACGACCTCGTCGCGACCTCGCTGGGCAACCCGCTCGCGGCCCTGGCTCCGCTCGTCGCGCAGGCGGGGGACGTCGGCCTGCACCTCGTCGTCGCACGCCGCTCCGGAGGCGCGAGCCGGGTCCTCTACGAGCCGGTCCTCCAGGCGCTCCGTGACACGGCCGCCCCGGGCATCCTGCTCTCGGGCAGCTCCGAAGAAGGACAGCTCATCGGGACCGCGCGACCGATCCCGTCCGTGCCGGGCCGTGCGCAGCTCGTCACCCGCGAGCGTGGCCGCGAGGTCATCCAGGTGGCGTCGACGCAGCCCGTGCACTGACGCTGATCAGCCGGAAGCGTGCCGGACCGCACGCGCAGCGCCGGCACGCGCGGCGCGGCGACGTCGTGTCAGCGGCGGGTGGTGCGGCGCCGGCCGACGAGCCGGCCGAGGAGCACGGTCGCGAGGACTGCTCCGACACCTCCGAGGGCCCACCACACGGCGACTCCTTGCGTGCGCAGGATCGGGTCGACCGTCTGGTCCAGGTCGAGCGACTGTGGCGGAGGAGTCGGCTGGTCCTGGCGCGGGAAGACGGGACTCTCCGGACCGCGGGCTGTGCCGTCGTCGACGAAGGTGAGCGCCTCGGTCGGGCGGATGACGCCCCACCCGGTGTAGTAGTCCCGGACGTCGAGCGTGCTCCGGCTCGCGGTCACCTCGAGCCGGTGGGCCCACTGCGCGGGGCTCTCCTGGGGATGTGCCTCGGCGATGAGCGCCGCCGCGGCGCTCACGTAGGCGGTGGCGTAGCTCGTCGACGGCACGCCGTCGCCCATGAGGCAGTCGCCTGCTGCGAGATACGTCGTCAGGACGTCCGTGCCGGGCGCGGCGACGTCGATGTGGGGGCCGTGGATCGCGTCCGCAGTGGCCAGGCCAGCGCTGTCGACGGACGTGACCGAGAGGACCTCGGGGTACGCAGCCGGGTAGCGGGGCGAGTCCTCCTTGTCCTCTGTGGTGTTCCGGTTGCCGGCGCTGGCGACGACGAGCGAGCCGAGCGACGTCGCATGCTCGACGGCCGACCGCAGCTCGGGGCTGTCGACGGTGCTGCTCATCGACACGTTGATGATCTGCGCGCCGGCGTCGGCGGCAGCCCGGATGCCTGCAGCCATGCGGTCGTCCCGCGGCCCGTTGCCGGCATCGACGATCTGCTCGTCGGTCGAGAAGTAGACGCGGACGGGGAGGATGGTGGCGTCCCGCGCGAGCCCGACGACGCCGGAGCCGGTGACGGGGCGAGCGGCGATCTGGCCGGCCACGGCCGTGCCGTGAGCCATGACGTCCGCGGTCGGGGAGCTGTCGGCCTCGGGCACGCTCACGAGCGACACACCGGGCAGGACGGCTGTGCCGAGGTGCGCGTTCCCGGCCGCCACACCGGAGTCGACGACAGCGACCGTGACCCCGCGTCCTGTCGCGACCTGCCAGGCGAGCTCGCTGTTGAGCTGCTCGAGCGCCGCCGGGACGTCAGGGGAGTAGACGGTCGTCTCGGGGGTGCAGGCGGCGCCCGGGAGAGCGAGCGTGGAGGCGCCCGGGACAGGGGCCGCCGACGGGAGATCGTGCGCGGCCGCGACCGCGACCGGCACGACGAGTCCCGCGCAGGCCACCTGGAGGGCGAGGACGCCTCCCACGAGGGCGCGCCGGGTCACGAGGCGCTCGCGACCTGCGGCGTCTGGCTCGCTGCCTCGGCGGTGAGCTCGGGTCCGGCGGGGAAGAGCGCGAGCCACGCCTGCGGGACGGGGACGATGTCCGCGTCGGTGTAGCCGAGCTGGGCGAGCACCTCGGTCGACGCGTCCGGTACGGCGAAGGTGGTCCCGGAGGAGTCGACGAGCTGGACGATCCCGCGGTCCGGCATCTCGTCGCCGGTCCCACGGACGAGTGCGCCACGAGCGGGGGCGACGACCACCTCGAGCCCTGGTGCGGTCGGTGCTGCGTCCTCCGGTGCGTCCGCGAGGTGTCCTCGGGCAGCCGGGCTCGCCGACCCGTCGAGGACGACGCACAGCGGCGCTCCGGAGTCCAGGGCCGGCGAGGGATCGACGGGCCAGGACTCGGGTGCGAGCGGAGCCGCAGTCTCGAGGTCGCGGATCTCGGCGCTCGTCGCGCGGATCGGACCGGTGAGGTCGGACCCGGAGCCGAGCTGGTAGAGCTGGTAGGCGACCTCGGTGAGCGGAGCGAGCTCTCCGGCGGACGTCACGGCGTACCGCTTGGGAGCGTTCCCGGTCCCGGGGACCTCGAGCACGGAGCCGACGACCGCGCCCGACACGTCGAGGGGACTTCCGAGAGGTGTGCCCGCTCCTGCGAGGGTGAGCGGCTCGAGCGTCGACCCGGCGGTGAACGTGTTGAGCCACAGGCCGGGCACCGCGGTGACCTCGGCGGACTCGAGCCCGAGTGCGCGGAGCACGGCGGTCTCCTGTCCCGGCGCGACGAGGTGGCGGAACGCGCCGTGCACGACGAAGGTCTGGTCGCCCGTGGTGACGACCGCGCTGCTGGTCGACAGCGTGGCCCCTCCCGCGTCGGGGACGACCTGTGTGAGGACGGCGCCGTCCTCGGCGGTGCAGGACAACCATCCGTCGTCGACGAGGTTCTCGCGAGAGGGCAGCTCGTCGGGCGCGCCGGTGATGCCGATGCGGGCACCGCGAGGGACCTCGGCGATCTTGTCCTCGGGGACCTCGACGACCTTGAAGTCGGCAGACGGGATGAGCAGGCGGGCGCTCGTGGTGTTGGTGACCGGGTAGAGGGTGCCCTTGACGGCGACGAAGCGGGTACCGCTGCCCTGGGTCAGCACGAGAGAGCTGTCGTCCCAGCCGTTCGGGAGCCCGGGCTTGAGGAGCCCGAAGCCGAGGCTGCCGAGGACGAGGAGCACCGAGAGCGCGACACCTGCGACGACGGCACGCATGGGCTTGGTCGGTTCGAGCTCGCGTCCCCCTGGCGTTCCGCTGACGAATGCCGTCAGCAGGCGCCGACGACTGAACGCCTGCGCTTCGACGAGCTCCTTCTTCGAGGCCATCGTCGCCCGCTCTAGAGGAGACCGGCGGCGGTGACGCCGAGCGGGAGGAGGAGGGCGAGGCTGAGGATCTCGATGGAGTCGGCCACGCGCCCGAACGCCGCTCGTGGTCGAGGAGCGATGAGGCACGCGCCGACGACGACCGCAGCGACGACGGCGACCACGACGAGCAGCGTCCCGCGCCACTCCGGGTGCAGCACCGCCGCGGTGAGGGTTGTGAAGGTCACGCCGAGGATGCCCGTCGCCATGACGATGAGCACGTCCGCGCGGGAGAACGTCTGGCGCACGCTGAGGAGCATGCCCGTGTAGCACAGGACCATGAGCATGGTCCCGCTCAGGCCGAGGCCGACGACGGCGGGTGTCACGAGGAGCGCGACGAGCGCCACGGCGCCGCGCAGGCCGAACTGCATGCGGTAGCCGCGCTGGTAGTCGCGGCGGACGTCTGCTTCGACGACGGGCGGCGGCGTGAGTGCGATCTCGGCGTCGGACTGCGGCGAGACGGCCCGCAGCGATGTGCTCGACAGCGCGAGCCACGGGATCCCGTTGCTAGCGGTCACTGCGAGGGCGATCGTGAGCGCCAGCGCTTCACCTGCTCCGACGTCGGTCAGCGCGATGCCCGAGCCGGCCGCGCCGAGGACCACGCCGATCGTCACGGGGACGATGCAGATCTCGTGGCGCTCGGGAAGGATGACGAGACCGGCGAGTCCCGCGCACAGCGCTCCTGCGCCGGTGGCTGCGAGCGGCCAGCCCCAGGCGCCCGAGGCACCGGGATCGGTGATGAAGAGGTAGCCGGCGACCATCCAGAACGCTGCACCGCAGAGCACCATCGCCTGGGCCCCGGTGGTGTGGTTCTCGCGTCGACCGATGACGGCGGCGCTGATGAGGACGAGGGTGCCGACGACGGTCGCGACGACCGGGGAGAGGAGCTCTCCACGCTCGCCCCCGAGGAGGAGGACGGCCCCGGCCAGCAGGAAGGCGGACGCGGCACCGACGGCCGTCCGTGCGCTGTCCTGCTCCGTCCAGGGGGCGTAGTCCTTCTCGACAGCGTCGGCGACGGCCTCGACGACGTCGTCGTACACACGCTGTGCGGGTCGCGTCGCACCGGCCTCGAGCGTGAGGACCGCGCCGTCGCTCACGCTCTGTGCGATGAGCGAGACGCTCGTGTCGAGCACGGTCCCGTCCGCCCGGACGAGGTGGTACCCGCCGTACACCGAGGTCGAGTCGAGGAGCCGGAGCGTGCGGGCGAAACCGGGCACGAGCTCCGCGACGGGGATGCTGCCGGGCGCACCGACGTCGAGCCGTCGGTCGCCGGCGACGACGGACACGCGGACGAGCGTCCCGAGTGCGGTGGGTGCTGGCGATACCTCGACCATGCGGGTCCTCTTGTGCGGTGTGAGCGGGCGGGCGGTGTGCTCGGGGGACGAGACGGTGGGACGACGGGCCTCAGCATAGTGAGTCACCGGACGCCCGGTGCGGCGTGCCCGTCAGTCGACCGCGACGAACCCCTCGTAGTCCGTGCTGGCCGAGGAGGAGCTGTCGTCGTAGATGTTCAGGGCGACGCGCCAGGTCCCGCCCGGGGCGTCGGCCGCCGGGACGTCGGTGCAGACGGTTCCGGTGACCTCGGCCTGCTCGTAGACGTCGGAGGTGGGGAAGAGGTCGTCGAGCGCGAGACGGCACGTGGAACCGATGACCGTGTAGCTGGTGCCGCTGGCGCCCACGTACGAGACCTCGAAGGAGCCGAGGTCGGTCGGGACGCCGTCGGCGTAGGTCACGGTCATGGGTGCCACGACGTAGCTCGTGCCCGCGGCAGGCGCGTACTGCGCAAGCTCGACGTCGCTCATCTCTGCACTGAGCGAGGCCCAGCCGTCGACGTCCGTCGGCCCGATCGTCGTGGTCCAGCCGCCCGCGGTGACGGGGTCACCGGCGGCGAAGGGGTCGTCGCGCGTGCCTGCGGGTCCCTCTGTGTCGACGGGAACCGACGGCTCGTCGGCCGGGTCCTCGGTGCTGGTCGATGACTCGTCCGCGGGTTCTGTCGTCGCTGACGTCGCAGCAGGGGGAGACGGCTCGTCGTCGTCCGTGAGCATCGAGATCCCCACGACGACGGCGACGACGAGCAGCACAGCCACCGCGACGACGATCCAGACCGTCCGCGGCCGGGGGCCGTCCGTCCCGGGTGCGGGTGCGGTGTCGGGTCGCTGGCCCCATCCGGCAGGAGGGCTCGGCTGTGCTGCCATCGGATCCTCTTTCTCTGCGCGGGTCGTGCCTGCGCGTGGTGAGCGCGTGCACGCGCTCGTCGGTTGCGTGCGCCTGCGCGCGATCATCGGTGGTGTCGTCGTGCTGAGGTGCGGTTCAGAGTACCTGCGCGGCTCGCGGCAGGGGCATCGGGACGACGGGGCACCCTTCCTGCTGCGCACCCCTGGGCCGGCGACGCGGACCGTCCGGACGCCCGGGACCCGCGTCCGGGGGTGAAGGAGAGAACTCCCCATGGGGCGGATGTGACACGAACACTGGAGCTACGCGCTTCATGGGTACATCTACCCACGTCGCGGGGATGCGTCCGGGCGGGCCGACGCCCTAGTGTCCGGAGTGTCATCAGCATGCAGGAGCCGCGATCCCGGCCCCTGCGCACCGGTCGGTCGACGGGTGCACCAGATCTGGCCCTCGGGCCTGTGAGAAGGAGTCATTGTGGCAGGTGAAGTCTCTGCAGTCGAAGGTGCACTCAAGCAGGGTGCCCAGGCGGTCGTCCAGTCCCGTGGGGAGCTCCAGAAGGAGCTCAACGGGCTCGAAGGAAAGCTCTCCTCGATCGGTTCTGCGTGGACCGGTCAGGGTGCCGTGGCTTTCACGTCGCTCATGTCCCGGTGGCGCGAGGACGCGTCCAAGATGATCAACGCGCTGAACGAGTTCGAGGCGAACCTCAACTCCTCGAGCACGACGTACGACTCGGCGGACGAGACGCAGTCCACGTCGATGACGAACCTCACGCAGCGTCTCGGCTGACCCTCACCCCACTCTCCACAGACCAGGAAGGACTGACACGATGAGCGACCTCAAGGTCAACTTCGGAGCACTCTCCACCGCAGCAGCCGACATCCAGGGCAGCGCGACCAACCTCGAGCGGATCCTCGACGACATGGATCGTTCGCTCCAGCCGCTCCGCGCGAACTGGAACGGTGAGGCCTCCTCCGCCTACACCACCGCCAAGACGAAGTGGTCGACGGCGATCAGCGACATGAAGCTGCTCCTTGCCGACGTCGGCAAGGCCGTGTCCTCGAGCAACGACGACTACCAGGCGACAGAGCGCGCGAACACCCAGCGCTGGTAGTCCTGACGGTCGTGCCGAGGCGGACGGGTTCTCTCCGTCTCGGCATGTGCCGTGAGCACTGCGAGCCCGGACGAACGACGAGCCGGAACGAGCGAGAGGAAGGACGACCGTGAGCACTGACAGCGTCAGCGTCGATGAGCAAGTCCTGGCGGCGAGGATCAAGACCGTCTCGGTCCTCCTCGAGGACATCCAGACGGTGTACAAGCCGTTGCAGGAGATCGGTGCGCGATCGACCACGCAGGCGTGGACCGCGGTCCCGTCGTGCCAGGCGTTCGCGGCGAGCTACCTCGGTGCCGTGAACGCGACGGTCGACGTGCTCTTCCAGGCGGAGTCGAAGGTCTCGGGGCTCGTCGAGTCGCTGCGGAAGTTCGCCGACGAGATCCAGCTCGCGGACGAGGACGCGCTGACCTCGCTCGAGAAGCTGGAGAGGCAGGCGGACGAGGTCCTCCTGCGCCCAGGACAGACGCCGGTGCAGGGGCCGGTCATGTCCCTCCCGACCTACGGGCCGTACGCACCGCGGCCCGAATGACGCAGGTCGCCGCGGTCGTGCGCCGACCCGCAGGCGGCAGGACGAGGTACGGAAGCATCCGTACCGTGCAGGTGAGGCTCGTACACGAACAGCGAGGGACATGAGATGGTAGCCGGCCCCAACGAGAAAGAGCTCAAGCTCGTCAAGGACACGGGGACCGAGCCGTGGGCCCGGGACGTGACCAAGTTCAGCACGGCCGCCCTCTCTCTGGAGAGCATCGCCGCGTCGCTCAAGAACATCGCGGCGGACGTCGGCTGGACCGGGACGTCGGCCGACAGTGCGAGCGAGACGTTCACGACGCTCGGCTCGACGCTCTACGTCCACGTGGACAACATGACGAAGCTGTCCTCGGTCGCTGCGGCGGCCGATGCCGCGGTGGTCTCCGCGCGGGCGGGGCTCGACGTCGTCGAGGGCACCGTGGTCCAGCCGAACGCACCGCTCATCGACGGAGATGCGGACCTGACGGCCGAGGCGACCGCCGCCCAGCGGGAGGCTCGGGCCACGACCGCGCTCACGACGCTCGACACGGCGATGGCCACCGTCACGACCGAGGCCCAGACCATACTCGAGACGATCGAGACGAATCCCGTCGAGCCACCGCCTCCCGGTGGCCAGGGGCCCTCGGCACCCACACCCACCCGTGCTCCCGGGTCGCCGACGAGTGGACCGGGCGGTGACGACTCCTCGCTCCACGCCGATCCGGGACACAGCACTGGAGTGGTGTCCACGGGCGACGGCAAGGGAGACGGGAACGGGAACGGGACCACCACCATCGGTCGGCCGGACGGCTCCGGCGAGACCACGGTGGGATGTGACCTCGGGGACCTGACCCCGGACCATGTCGGCGACGGGACCGGCGACGGCACGGGGACAGGCAGCACGGTGACCGGACCGGGTGGCCGGACGTCCGTCGACGGCGGTGTCGGTGGCACCGTGACCGCAGGAGGCGCGTACGGCGCCGGCTACGGCCCGGGCGGGCCCGGTGCGATGGGCGCCGGCGGAGCGTCGGGCGGCATGGACGGGCTCGGCGGAGCCGGCTCCGGCTCGCGCGGCAGCGCCACGAGCGGTTTCGGTCCCGGGGGCCCGGGTGGGATAGGGGCTGGTGGTCTCGGAGCAGGCGTGCTCGGCGTCGGTGGTGCAGGAGCGAGCCTGGCGGGCGGACGACTCGGCACGATGCCCGGCGCGGGCGGTCTGACCGGGCTCGGCGGTCCGGGTGCGGGCGGCGAGGGCGGTGCCGCGACCAAGGCAGGCAGCGCAGGGGCCAACGGCATGATGGCGGGAGGCGCGGGAGGGGCAGGCCGCGGTGGCAGCTCGTCGCGATCTCGGCGACGCTCCGGGGACTACATGGCGCCCACGCTCGACGAGGACGGCAACCCCGTCGCCCAGGATCTCGGTTCTGCAGCGCGGGCGGGATCCCGCTCCGACGCTGCGGCGGTGGTCACGCCGACGGACGACGGGCGGGACGACGACTCCTGGTGACCGCCCGGAGGGGAACGCGGACCGACAGAAGACGGCGTGATGACGCCGCAGGTCGGTGCGGGCGCAGTCCCGCCGTGTTCGGTAGGTTGTGAGGGTCACGTCGCGCAGCGCGAGCGCGAGATCCCGGGTCCCGGGATCGTCGCGGAACGAGAGCTGTCACAGACGGCACAGACGAAGGGAAGATGATGAGCAACGAAGGTCAGGCGCCGAGCACGGGAGGCTACCCGCCCCAGGGTGGACCCTCTCAGCAGACCCCGCCGCCCGGGTCCTACCCGCCACCTGCCGGTGGTGCGCCCCAGGGTGGTCAGTACGCGCCTGCGCCGGGGCAGCACGCCCCTCAGCCCGGCCAGTACGCACCCGCGCCGGGCCAGTACAGCCCCCAGCAGGGGCAGTACGCCCAGCAGCCAGGGCAGTACCAGCAGGGGCAGTACCCGCAGCAGGCTGCCGCTCCGCGCCCGAATCCCTTCAAGGGGATCCCCGTCGCGGACTTCGTCCGTGACGGTCTCGCAGCGCTGCTGCTCCTCGTCTCGCTCGTGCTCCCGGTCACGGCCGGTCGTGGCCTCGAGGGGGTCGGTGACCGCTTCCACTACATCGTCACACTCGTGACGCTGCTGTCCGTCGTGTCACTCGCGCTGCCGTACCTGGCCCGTGCGAGCATCTTCCCGCCGTCCTGGACCGTCCACACGACGCGACTGGTCCGGCTGCTCGCGAACGCCCCCTATGTCCTCGTGGTGCTCGTCTATGTCGTGCTCGACGTGGTCACGAGCGACAAGATCCAAGGTGTCGGCACGATCTTCGCCCTCGGCCTGGCCGGCGCGGTGCTCGCTGCGCAGCCACGGCAGTGCGAGCTCGGCCCGGAGGACCTGGACCGCGGGGTGAGCGAGCTCTGGCTGAAGATCACCCTCGGCCTCGGCGCCTTCATCGCCCTCACCTACCTCGTCTCGCTGATCCTCTTCCTCGTCGACGTCGGCGACGTCGCAGACTTCGGCGCGATGTACGTCGTCGGCCACCTCGTCGCCTGGGCGATCGCCGTCGCGTTCAGCCTGTGGATGATCTACGGCACCGCTGTCCAGAAGTCACCGTCGTGGCGCCTCACGCTCATCGGTGTGGCCACGATCCTCGTGTGCATCTTCGTGTTCGGGGCAGGCGAAGACGCTTCGCTGACGAAGATCCAGACGATGCGCGACGTCCTCAGCCCGTTCGTCTTCCCGCTGTCGCTCGCCGAAGGACTCGGCGCGATCTTCATCCCTGCGGTCGCTGCCGCTGCGTCGGCACCGGCCACGCTGCGGGCGATGGTTCGCGAGCCGCGCGAGCAGAGCTGGATCGGCACGGCCGTGCACGGCTTCGACTACGCGATCCTCGTCGCCGGGGCTGCAGTCCTGGGTGCCATCCTCTGGTTCACGCTCGAGGACGGTGGCTTCTTCGTCGCGGAGAAGCCCACGGGGACTCTCGTGACGACGATCATCCTCGGACTGCTCGCGGTCGGAGCAGCCCTCTATGCACGCATGCAGCTGCGCAAGGATCCCGCGGGCAGCCGCACCATCGCCCTCGGGGCGGCCGGCGCGCTGTTCGTCCTCGGGCTCGTCATCCTCATCCTCGTCCCGAGCGACTCCTACGGGAGCGACCTCAAGTACGTGACGCCGGGCCACCTCGTGCTCGCGTTCGGCCTTCCCGCCATGATCGCGATCGCTCTGACGGCGCCCAAGGAGGTGCGGGCCTACTTCCAGGCGAACAGTCCCGCCCCGCGTGCGGTGAACAGCTCCGCGTACCAGTGGAGCGCTCCTCAGGCGCAGCAGCCGGGCTACCAGTACCCCGGGCAGCCGCAGGCTCCGGCCCCGTACCAGGGGGCTCCTCAGCCGCAGGCCCCGTACCAGGGGAGCGACCAGAACCCCCAGACGGGCGCATGGCAGACGAAGGCGCTGCCGACCGAGTCGGCGCCGCAGCCCGCCGCCCCGTCGGCAGCACCGGCGCCGACGCCCCCACCTGCAGCCGAGGCGGCGCCGGCAGCACACGGCTTCACCGCTGCGCAGGCGTCCGACCCTGCGACGCCGATGGCCGTCCTCGCGGACATCGTCCAGAACGCGCCCGAGCTGCGCGCGCAGGTCGCGGCGAACCCCACCGCGTACCCGGCGCTCGTCGAGTGGCTCGGCCAGCTGGGGGACCCTCAGATCGACGCGGCGATCCGGTCGCGCACTACCTGACAGCTCGACGCAACGCCCGGTCGTCTCCCGACGGCCGACGGAGGAGCCCGGACGCGCACGCGTCCGGGCTCCTCCGTCGCGCGGGGCCGTACGGCGTCTGGCGTCGGCGATCGATTTCACCCAGGACAGTGGGGATAGATGTCCCCATTGGCCCCCCTCAGCAGGGCCACTATGGTCACCTGTGACACCGAGATGTGAGGCTGATCATGACCGAACCCACCCAGTTCACCGCGGCCCAGGCGGCCGACCCGGCGACTCCCGCCGCAGTGCTCGCGGACATCGCGACCCACCGTCCCGACCTGCGCGCTGCAGTCGCGTCGAACCCGACCGCGTACCCGGACCTGCTCACCTGGCTCGCCTCCTTCGGGGACCCCGCCGTGGACGCCGCGATCGCGCAGCGCCCCGTGCAGACGTCCTGGTCTCCGCAGGTGCCCGAGTCTGCGACCGGTGTCGCGGCAACCTCGGCGTTCGGCGCCGCCGGCCAGGCGTTCGCGTCCTCCGGGCAGCCGCAGGGCGCGCACGGCTTCGGGCAGCAGCCGACCGCTCAGGGGTACGGACAGCAGGGCTACCAGACGGGTGCCCAGGCGTACGGACAGGGTCCGGCGGCGGGCGCGTGGGGCACGCCGCCGCAGGAGAAGAAGTCCCGGCGTGGGCTGTGGATCGGTGTCGGCGTGGCCGGCGTGCTCGCGATCGGCGGCGGGGCGTTCGCGGCGAACGCACTGTGGTTCTCCAAGGTGGGTGGCGCCTCGAGCCCCGAGGCGGCTGTGACACAGCTGGTCGAGGGGGTGGCGGACAAGGACCTCGTCTCCGTCTACGGCGTCATGTCTCCCGCGGAGGTGTCCCAGGTCTCGACCGGCTACGACCTGTTCCTGCGCCACATGGAGGACATCGACGACGACGGCGCGAAGGACACCCTCGAGGCCTACCTCGACGCGATGGAGCTCGAGCTGAGCGACCTCGAGGTCGACGTCGAGGAGATCGAGGACGGTCTCGCGAAGGTGACGATCACCTCCGGCAGCCTCGAGATCGACGCGGATGCGGACAAGCTCGGCGACGCGGTCATCGACACGCTCGACATGGCGAAGGAGTCCTCTTTCTGGGACGAGCTCTCGGCCGGTGGCGAGGTGCCGTCCGACGACGAGATCCGTGAGCAGATCGCCACCGCGGTCGAGGAGCTCCCGGTCACGGTGGCCGCCGAGGACCTGGCGTTCGACCCCAGCGGGTTGTCCCTCGACTCGTTCGACTCGCTCGACTCCCTCGGCACCGGTGACCTGGATCTCGAGGACGTGCCGTCCGAGGAAGCCATCGACCCGTTCCTCATGGTGGTCGAGGAAGACGGCGACTGGTACGTCAGCCCATACCTCACAGTGATGGAGTACTCGGTCGTCTCGGCGGGCGGAGTGCGCGGGACCATGCCGTCCGACGACCTCGCGGGCGCCTTCGACACTCCCGAGGAGGCTGCGGTCGGACTCGTCGAGGGGCTCAAGGAGTACGCGGAGACCGGTGAGATCGATGCCTACCTCAGGGCCCTCCCGCTGGCTGACCGCCGCACCGCGGCCCTCTACGCCACGACCGAGGCGCTCGAGAGCGGAGACCTCGAGGAGATGCAAGACGTCTTCGAGCAGCTCGACGTCGAGGCGTCGTTCTCGCTCCGCGAGGAGGACGACGGCATCGCGTGGCTCGTCCTCGACTCGTTGACGATCGCGGGTGAGATCGACGGAGAGTCCGGCTCGATCGAGCTGGACGCAGAGTGCTTCAGCGCCGACGTCGAGGGCGAGCAGATCAAGGGCTGCCTCGAGGACATCCCGGCACTTGTCGAGCTCGGGATCGGCGACCTCTCGCTCATCGCGGTCGAGGAGGACGGGAGCTGGTACATCAGCGGCCTCGGGACGGCCGGGGACGCCTCGGGCATCCTCACCTCGAACCTCCTGCGGCTCTACGACGAGGGCAAGCTCCTCGACGAGCAGTGGTGGGAGGAGAACCTCGGCGTGATCGGCGAGGAGCTCTTCTAGCCGAGTCGGGATTCCCGACCCCGAGGGACGGACGAGAGGACCCGGCGCACGAGCTGTCT
>NZ_JBDYKL010000006.1:0-135015 GCF_040012415.1 Sanguibacter sp. 25GB23B1 | reverse complement strand
CCCCCCCCCCCCCCCCCCCCCCCCCCCCCCCCCCCCCACGCACGGTCGATGAACTGTAGGCTGTCCGCCGCACGTCATCGACCGTGCACGCCGCCTTAGCTCAGCTGGTAGAGCATTCGCCTTGTAAGCGAAAGGTCGTCGGTTCGAACCCGACAGGCGGCTCAGCGCACACAGCTCCCCGCCCGCGAGAACGTGGGCGGGGAGCTCGTCGTGGCACACCCGCGCCCCGCCGCGTAGCGTCAGGGCATGTGCCGGAACATCACCACCCTGCGCGGGCTCGAGCCTCCCGCGACCGCTGGCGAGATCGAAGCCGCAGCGGCGCAGTACGTCCGCAAGGTCACGGGCATCACCAAGGTCACCGACGTGACCCGCGAGGCCTTCGACGTCGCCGTCGCTGCAGTGACGGCCGCGACCGTCCAGGCGCTCGCGGACCTGCCGGAGCGCCGGAACCCGCCGTCGACGGTGCCACCGCTGCGTCGAGAGGACGTGGCTGCACGCGTCGCAGCCCGCCAGGCCGCGCGCGAGGAGCACGAGCGCCTGCACGAGCAGGGCGTGCCGCACGGACACTGAGGGACACTGACGGCCACGAGCACGGGCTCGTCGCGGCCCGGGACTGCGGCGCGCGTGCGTCAGCGGCTCGTCGAGACCCGGTACTGCGCGTTGGCGACGGGGATGAACACCGCGAGCGTGACCACGGTCCAGATGAGCGTGTAGATCACGGGATTCTGGAGCGGCCACGCGGTGGGCTCGGGCGTGCCCGGCGGGATGTTGCCGAAGAGCTCGCGGGCAGCCTGCGTGACCGAGGAGACCGGGTTCCACTCCGCGAAGCGCTGGAGCGGCGTCGGGAGCGTCTCGAGCGGCACGAACGTGTTCGCGACGAACGTCAGCGGGAAGATGATGATGAACGACGCGTTGTTGACGACCTCGGGGCTCGGGACGAGCATCCCCACCCACGCCATGATCCAGGAGATCGCGTAGGCGAAGACGATGAGCAGGAGGAACCCGCCGAGAGCGTCGAGGAACGAGCCGCGGATCCGCCAGCCGACGAGCAGGCCGGTGAGCGACATGACGACGAGCACGATGATGTTGTTCACCACGTCGGAGAGGGTCCGACCGGTGAGGACGGCCGACGGTGCCATCGGCAACGAGCGGAAGCGGTCGATGACCCCCTTCTTCACGTCCTCCGCCAGGCCCGCGCCGGTGATGGTGGCGCCGAAGATCACCGTCTGGGCGAAGATCCCGGCGATGAGGAACTCGCGGTACCCCTCACCGCTGTCCGTCCCGTCGACCGAGATCGCCCCACCGAAGACGTAGGCGAAGAGCAGGACGAACATGATGGGCGAGAGCGTGGTGAACACGAGCAGGTCGGGGACCCGCTTGATCTTGATGATGTTGCGCCGGGCGACGACGTGGGCGTCGGCGAGGAAGTACGGGACCCTCATGACGCCTTCTCCTCGACGGTCTCGGTCGTCTCCGTCGTCCGGCCGGTGAGGGCGAGGAACACGTCGTCGAGGGTCGGGCGACGCAGGGCCGCGTCGTCGAGAGGCACACCGGTCGGCTCGAACGCCCGGAGGGCGGCAGCGAGCGTGGACACGCCGTCGTCCGCGGCGACGGACACGATCCGTCGTTCGGTGTCGACCTGCGGCTGGCCGAGCCCCAGGCCTGCGACGACGGCCTCGGCGTCGCGCAGGCGTGCAGGGTCGGTCACGGTGATCTCGAGCCGTTCGCCACCGACCGTGCGCTTGAGGTCGGTCGCGGTGCCGCGAGCGATCGCGCGACCGTGGTCGATGACGACGATCTCGTCGGCGAGGAGGTCCGCCTCCTCGAGGTACTGGGTGGTGAGCAGGAGAGTGGTCCCCTCGGCGACGAGCGTCCGGATGACGTCCCACATCTCGGTGCGCCCCCGCGGGTCGAGACCGGTCGTCGGCTCGTCGAGGAAGAGGACCGGGGGGTGGGCGACGAGCGCGCCCGCCAGGTCGAGCCGGCGGCGCATCCCGCCGGAGTAGGTGCGTGTCGGCCGGTCTCCTGCGTCGTCGAGACCGAACTGCTCGAGCAGCTCGCGGGCCCGGCTCCTGCTCCGCAGGCGGCCGAGGTGGTAGAGCCGACCGATCATGTCGAGGTTCTCGAACCCGGTGAGGTACTCGTCGACGGCGGCGTACTGCCCGGAGAGGCCGATGCGCTCGCGGACGCCGGCAGGGTCGTGGAGGACGTCGATCCCGGCGACGTGGGCCGAGCCGCTCGTCGGGCGCAGGAGGGTGGCGAGGATGCGCACGATGGTCGTCTTCCCGGCCCCGTTGGGGCCGAGGAGACCGAGGACCGTGCCTTCGGCGACGTCGAGGTCGACCCCGTCGAGAGCGGTGACCTTGCCGTAATGCTTGACGAGGCCGCGCGCCTGGATGACCGGGCTCGACCCGGGACGTGAGGAATGTGTGGCGTGCGTCACACGGACAATGTATGACGAACCAGGACGTGCGGCCAGACCTTTGGCGCCCCGTCTTTTCCGGTGCGCCCGCCTCAGCCGAAGGGGACGAGCTCCGGGTACTTGGCCGTCCGTGCGTCGCCCGACGACTGCTTGCGGATCCGACGAGCAGCCCACGGAGCCACGTGCTGGCGGAGCCACAACGCGTTCTCCCATGCCCACTCGAGCCGCGGTACGGGCGGGAGCGGCGAGAGCGGGTCGTCCCACCGCTCGTCGTCCGGCGCCTGGCCGAGCGCCACGAGCGCACCCTGGGAGATCCGGCGGTGGCCGTCGGTCGTCAGGTGGATGCGGTCGGGTGCCCACATGCGCCAGTCCTTGAGGGCGCGCATGCCCCACTGGTCGAGGACGAACGCACCGTGCCGGCGGGCGATGGACCAGACCGTCGCGTTGAAGATGCCGACCCGGCCACGGGTCATGCCCATGAGCGGGCTGTCCGACGCGTCGATCCCCGTGCCGAGCAGCACGTCCGCGCCGGTCTCCCGGATGCGGACGACCGCGGCCTCGAGGTTGCGCGTCAGGACGTCCACGTCGACGTTGGGACGGAGGATGTCGTTCCCGCCGCCGATGAGGCTCACGAGGTCCGGCTTCATGGCGAGCGCCACGGGAAGCTGATCAGCGATGATCGGACGCAGCAGGCGGCCCCGGATGGCGAGGTTGGCGTAGAGGAGCGGGTCCTGCCCCGCCTCGATCCGCCGGTGGGAGAGGTTCATCGCGAGCATGTCCGCCCACCCTCGGCAGCTCGACTCGTCCTCGGGCTGCACGTCCCACAGGCCCTCCGTGAAGGAGTCCCCGATCGCGACGTACCGTGACCACGGCGCGGGCGGCGGCAGCCGGCCGGCCGGCTCGTGGTTCGTCTCGTGCGTGTCGGTCTGGCCGTCGGTGCTGTTCACGTCGCTCACCCGACCATTCTGACCCACCTGGTGCTCTGTCCGACAGCCTCGCTCCGGACGGTCCCCAGGTCAGCCGGTGGGCAGTGCCCAGTCGATCGGTGCGGCGCCCTGCGCCACGAGCAGCTCGTTCGTCCGGGAGAAGGGCCGGGAGCCGAAGAAGCCGCGACGCGCCGACAGCGGGCTGGGATGGGGGCTCGTGACGACCGCCACGTCGCCCAGGCGAGGGGCGAGCGCTGCGGCGTCCCGTCCCCAGAGGATCGCGACGAGCGGTCCGCCGCGCTCGACGAGCGCGGCGATCGCCCGGTCCGTCACGTCCTCCCACCCCCGCCCACGGTGCGAGCCGGCGTCTCCCGCAGCGACCGTGAGGACGCGGTTGCAGAGCATGACGCCCTGCCGCGTCCACGGCGTGAGGTCCCCGTCCGTGGGCACGGGGACGCCGACGTCGTCGCGGAGCTCGGTGAAGATGTTCTGCAAGGACCGCGGGACGGGTCGCACACCGGACCGCACCGAGAAGGACAAACCCATCGCGTGCCCGGGGGTCGGGTACGGGTCCTGGCCGACGACGAGGACACGGACCCCGGCGAGCGGCTCGCGGAAGGCGCGCATGATGTCGGGGCGCGGCGGGAGGACCGACCCGTCCGGCGCGGGGTCGAGGAGGGTGCGGTCGAGGTCGTCGAGACGCCCCGCGACGGGAGCGAGGGCATCGGCCCAGTCGGGTGCGACGCTGTCGAGGAGAGCCATGCTCCGAGCCTCTCAGACCACCCGCCGCGACGCGACCAGGTAAATGACACCGGTGTTGTTCGCGCGTAGGATCGGCCGGAGAGAGAACGCACACGACACGCACGAGGAGTGGTTTCCGCATGATCGAGGTCGTCGCCGAACCGGTGCAGTCACCCGGGGCAACCGACTCCGAGAACGCAGGTTCCGGGACCGACGCGGCCGTCGAGGCGTCGGAGCTGTCCGAGCGTGACCTGGAGATCCTCGGGTTCGAGAAGCAGTGGTGGAAGTACGCGGGTGCCAAGGAGCAGGCGGTCCGCGAGCTGTTCAACCTCTCGGCCACGCAGTACTACCAGATCCTCAACGCACTCATCGACACGCCCGAGGCGCTCGCCGCCGAGCCGATGCTCGTCAAGCGCCTCCGTCGCATGCGCTCGACCCGCCAGCGCGAGCGCACCCAGCGTCGGGCTCGAGGCTGACGGTGCCCGGGCCGGCCGACGGTCACACGGACCTCGCAGGCAGAGCGGTTAGCCTGTCCCGGTGAGCAAGCGGAGCAGCAAGTACCCCCCTGACGAGTTCGACGCCGCCACCGGCGACGGTGTGCCCGCCGGCGTCCACCGCGCACCACGGTCGAGGTGGAGCCGAGTGTGGCCCTATCTGGCCGTCGTCTTCACCTGCTCGCTCCTGGCCGTCGGGGTCGTCTACTACGTGTACTACGTGGACGACGCCCCACCGTCGGCGACGCCGACGACGGGCGCGACCACGGCGCCGGACGCGACGGCGACGGAGCCGCCCGCCGACGAGGTCCCCGTGCCGGAGACCCCCGTCGAGCCGACGGAGGAGCCCACGGTGGACCCCACCACGGAGCCGGCGGCCGAGCCTGCTGACACCGACACCCCGGTGCGCGTCCTCAACGGGACAGGTCGCAACGGTGTCGCAGCCGGAGCGGCCGGCGACCTCGAGGACGAGGGGTGGACCGACCTCACTGCTGCCACCTACGAGGGCGCAGCGCTCGACAACTCCGTCGTGTACTTCAAGACTGCGGAGTTCGAGGCCGAGGCCACCGAGGTGGCACGGATCCTCGGGATCTCGAACGTCTTCGAGGCGCCGTCCCTCGTCGGGCCGGTCTCGGCCGTCCTCATCGGCGACTTCGGGAGGTGACCGTGGCGGACGTCGTCGTCGTCGGATCGGGCCCCAACGGGCTCGCCGCTGCGGTGACGCTCGCACGCGCCGGGCTGCGCGTCCTCGTCCTCGAGGCGCAGACGACCGCCGGCGGAGGAGCACGGACCGCGAGCCTCGGGCTCGCCGACGGCGTGGTGCACGACATCTGCTCCGCAGTCCACCCCATGGGCGTGGCATCGCCGTTCTTCCGCGAGTTCGACCTCGGCGCCCGCGGTGTCGAGCTTCTCCAGCCCGAGGCGTCCTACGCCCAGCCGCTCGACGGCGGACGTGCAGGGGTTGCCTATCGCGACATCGAACGGACCGTGCGCTCCCTCGGGATCGACGGTGCGGCGTGGCGCTCCCTCCTCGGTCCGCTGGCCGCCTCGCCGGACGCGGTCCTCGGAGCCGCTCTCGGCGACAAGCGCAGCATCCCGGCCGAGGTCCTGCGCGATCTCGTGGGCACGGCACGCTTCGGCCTCGCCGTCGCCGAGCAGGGGACACCGCTGTGGAACCTGCGGTTCCGCGGCGACGTCGCGCCGGCCCTCCTCACGGGCGTCGCCGCCCACGCGATCTCCCCGATCCCCTCCTTGGCCGCGTCAGGGACGGCACTGCTCCTCGGGTCGCTCGCGCACTCGTACGGCTGGCCGATCCCGCGCGGCGGCTCAGGATCGATCATCGACGCCCTCGTCGCCGACCTGGTCGCCCACGGCGGCGAGGTGCGCACCGGCAACCCTGTCCGCAGCGGCCGGGACCTCCCGCCCGCCCGCGCCTACGTCTTCGACACGACCCCCCGGACCGCCGCCGACGTGCTCCAGGGCCGGCTCAGCCCGCGCGCAGCACGCATGCTCCGCAGCTTCCGCTACGGCAACGCTGCCGCGAAGGTCGACTTCGTCCTCGACGGCCCCGTGCCCTGGGCCAACCCGGAGGTCGGCCGTGCCGGCACCGTGCACCTCGGAGGCAGCCGGGCCGACATGGCCCGCGCGGAGTCCGACGTGGCGAGCGGCGTCCACGCGGAGCGCCCCATGGTGCTGCTCAGCGACCCGAGCGTCGTCGACGAGACACGGATCGTCGGCGGGCTTCGCCCCCTGTGGACGTACGCGCACGTCCCCGCAGGATCGACGGTCGACCCCACCGAGATGGTCACCGCCCAGATCGAGCGCTTCGCACCCGGGTTCCGGGACGTCGTCGTCGCGTCCCGCGGGATCCCCGCGGCACAGATGAGCGAGCACAACGAGAACTACGTCGGAGGTGACATCGCCTCGGGCGCAGTGACGATGTGGCAGATGTTCGCCCGTCCGACGCCCCGCCTCGACCCCTACGCGACCGGCGTGCCGGGGGCGTACCTCTGCTCGTCGTCCACCCCGCCCGGTCCGGGCGTGCACGGCCTGGGCGGCTGGTACGCCGCCCGCCACGTGCTCCGCGACCGCTTCGGCGTCCGCGACCTGCCCAGCCTCGCTCCCTGACCGGAGCGGGTGCGAGCGTCAGGACTGGCGGAGCGCCGGGCGCCACGAGGCGACGACGCCCGTCGCCCGGAGCCATGCTCGCTGTGCGTGGGGGACCACCCGCTCGAGCGGGAAGAACGCGAACCAGCAGACGATCGTCGGCAGGAAGTGGATACCGAGCGCGAGGTACGTCATGAGGTGGAACACGAAGAAGAGGCAGATCATCGCGTACTGCCAGCGCCCGCGGAGCCAGAAGACGAGCGGCGTGAGCACCTCGAGGAGGAAGACGCCCCACTGGCTGAGGCGCAGCACGACGGGCACCTCGAGCGTCCACTCGACGAGGAAGGACCCGCGTCGCATGATCGCCCACGTGAAGATCGAGCTGTTCGCCCATGCCGTGAGGCTCGAGTTGTAGATGACCTTGGCGAGCGCGGAGCCGGCGTACGTCGCGACCGTGAGGACCTGGACGCAGCGCAGCACCCAGCCGGCCGACTCCGACGTCCGGGTGTCCGTGAAGCGGGCGGCACCCACGGTCGGGAGGAGGAGCGCGGCGGCGACGAGCGCCATGTGGTCGTGCGAGACGTACGCGAAGCCCTGGGTGTTGACCATCCAGGCGAGGTACGCGACCGCGACCGTCCAGCCGGCGAGTCGGGGGAGCCGTCCGGTCGCGGCGACGAGGCACCCGACGACGATGACCGTGAGGAGGACGTAGGCGACCGGGACCGAGGGTTCCGGGAAGGGCAGGACGCGCCCGAGGAGCGTCGGGCGGTAGAGCTCGGGTGCGTACCCGTGGCCGATGACGTCGTTGGTGAGGTTGAAGACCGACCAGAGGATGAAGAGGTAGACGAGGGCACGGAAGACCGCGATCCGGGCGAGAGGGACGGGTGAGAACCACCAGCGGACGAACCTCATGACCCGCCCTCCTCGTCGGTGCTGGCGTCACTGTCGTCGCTGGTGCCGTCATGGGTGCCGTAGTCGCCGCGGACGGTCCACTCGGCGAGGACCTCTTCGGTCTCCTCCTCGCCGGAGGGCTTGCCGTCGCGGAGCGTCGAGGACACGCGCACGACCGTGACGTGCGCGAGGGGCTCTCGCTCGGGGTGCATGCCGCTGTACGCACGGGCGACGCCCTCGAGGAGGGAGGGGTCGGCGATGATCCGGTCGAGCTGGCCCTCGATCTCGGCGCGCTCGATGCCGATGCCGCGCGCTCCCAGGGGGACGCGCTGCTCTTCACCGTCGACGGTGAGGGCCGTGATCTTCGTCGCGCGGACCGTGCCGTTCGGGTCCGTCCCGCGTGCGTACTGCGAGAGCGAGCCGAAGGGGAAGAAGTCGTTGCTCCGCAGGAACTGGGACGACACGAGGACGCCGAGGACGGCGACGACGAGGGCGAGCCGCCAGGCCTTCGACCGGCCCGCGAGAGCGAGGGGACGGTCGCTGGTGTCGGAGGTCACGCCCGCACTCTAGCGCCCGGACGAGCGCCGATCCTGCACGTCCACGGGGCGCGCCCGGCCACCTGGTCTTGCACTCTCGGGGTCCGAGTGCCAATAATGGCGTTAGCACTCTCACTAGGAGAGTGACAGAACCATCGGTCGATCGGTGAGGCCCGGACCGCGCTGCGTGACATGAACGCAGCAGGACCGGACCGTCCGTCGCGGGCGCCACTCGACCACCCACACGCCACAGCGGAGGATCACACCCCAATGGCAAAGCTTATTGCCTTCAACGAGGAGGCCCGTCGCGGTATGGAGCGTGGACTCAACATCCTCGCCGACACCGTGAAGGTCACGCTCGGCCCCAAGGGCCGCAACGTCGTCCTCGACAAGAAGTGGGGCGCGCCCACCATCACGAACGATGGTGTGAGCATCGCCAAGGAGATCGAGCTCGAGGAGCCGTTCGAGAAGATCGGTGCCGAGCTCGTCAAGGAGGTCGCCAAGAAGACGGACGACGTCGCTGGCGACGGAACCACCACCGCCACCGTCCTCGCCCAGGCACTCGTGCGCGAGGGCCTGCGCAACGTCGCAGCCGGCTCCAACCCGATCGCGCTCAAGCGTGGCATCGAGAAGGCCGTCGAGGCCGTCATCTCGCAGCTCGTCAGCGCGTCGAAGGAGATCGAGACCAAGGAAGAGATCGCGGCCACGGCCTCCATCTCTGCCGGTGACCCCGCCATCGGCGCGCTCATCGCCGAGGCGCTCGACAAGGTCGGCAAGGAAGGCGTCATCACCGTCGAGGAGTCGAACACGTTCGGCCTCGAGCTCGAGCTCACCGAGGGCATGCGCTTCGACAAGGGCTTCCTCGCACGCTACTTCGAGACCGACGCCGAGCGTCAGGAAGCGGTCCTCGAGGACCCGTACGTCCTGCTCGTCGAGTCGAAGATCTCGAGCGTCAAGGACCTCCTGCCGCTGCTCGACCAGGTCATGAAGTCCGGTCGCTCGCTGCTCATCATCGCTGAGGACGTGGACGGCGAGGCTCTCGCGACCCTCGTGCTCAACAAGATCCGTGGCACGTTCAAGTCCGTCGCCGTCAAGGCCCCGGGCTTCGGAGACCGCCGCAAGGCGATCCTCCAGGACATCGCCATCCTCACGGGTGCCCAGGTCATCTCCGAGACCGTCGGCCTCAAGCTCGACACCGCGACGCTCGACCTCCTCGGTCAGGCACGCAAGGTCGTCGTCACGAAGGACGAGACGACCATCGTCGAGGGCTCCGGCGACGTCGACCAGATCGCCGGTCGCGTCAAGCAGATCCGTTCCGAGATCGAGAAGTCGGACTCCGACTACGACCGCGAGAAGCTCCAGGAGCGCCTCGCCAAGCTCGCGGGCGGTGTCGCGGTCATCAAGGCCGGCGCCGCGACCGAGGTCGAGCTCAAGGAGCGCAAGCACCGCATCGAGGACGCTGTCCGCAACGCGAAGGCAGCCGTCGAAGAGGGCATCGTCGCCGGTGGTGGCGTCGCTCTCATCCAGGCCGGCAAGCTCGCCTTCGAGACCTCGGCGATCACCGAGCTCGAGGGTGACGAGGCCACCGGTGCGACGATCGTGCGTCTTGCGATCGACGCTCCGCTCAAGCAGATCGCGATCAACGCTGGTCTCGAGGGTGGAGTCGTGGCCGAGAAGGTCCGCAACCTCCCCTCCGGCCACGGCCTCAACGCCGCGACCGGCGTGTACGAGGACCTGCTCGCGGCTGGTGTGAACGACCCGGTCAAGGTGACGCGCTCTGCTCTGCAGAACGCAGCCTCGATCGCGGCCCTCTTCCTCACCACCGAGGCAGTCGTCGCGGACAAGCCGGAGAAGCAGCCGGCGATGCCCGGTGGCGACGGCGGCATGGGCGGCATGGACTTCTGATCCGCTAGAAGCACCAGCACCACTGCACCACGGCTTCACCGCACGATCGAGGGCCGGTCGGCTCGGGGCTCATCCCGGGCTGGCCGGCCCTTCGTGCGCCCCGGGACGGGTGTCGAGCCGGAGGCGCCACTCACCGACCGACGGTCGGTGAAAAACCGCTCGCAGCCGCACGATTCCGCGGTTGACGAGCCGTCGCCGGAGCCCTATGGTTCGACGACGGACACTGCGTGCGATCGGCGACGAGGACGTCGCGGCGACACGACGACCGAGCAGGGGAGATGCGATGAAGCGCTGGGAGATCGTCTCCATGAGTACCGGTGGGGTGCTCCTCGTCGGGAGTGCGCTGGCCTTCGGTACCGCCGCGGTGAACGCCCTCGGGGCGGCGCTCGTCGCTGTCCCGCCGGTGCTGTTCGTCGCGCGGGCTGTCGAGGATCGGCTGATGGCGCCGCGCGCTCGCTGACCGCGCCGGGCCGGGTCAGTGCTCGGCGCGTCCGAGGTTCGCGACGCTCCGCTGGATCGCGACGGCCGCTGCGCCCCGCGCCCACGGCGTGAAGCCGGAGTCGTCCACCACGAGATCCAGGGGGCTCGCGTCGGGGTCACGGTCTTGCGCGATCGCGGCGTCGAGGACGTCGCGGGCGACGGTGAGGAGGCCGATGCCCTCGCCGGAGAGGATGACGGTGCTCACCATCGCGATGTTCGCAACGGCGGCGACGAGCCGACCGAGGGCGCGTGCCGCAGCCTCGACGACGGCGCGCGCCACGACGCTGCCGGGTTCCTCCCGACCGGGTGCGGCGAGGGCGAGGACCTCGTCGTAGTCGAGCGGTCGACCGAGAGCGGTCGACACCTGGGCGCTCATCGCGCCCATGGAGAGCATCGCGGTGGAGCACCCGCGGTGCCCCTCCATGCACAGCGGGCCGGTGGCGTCGAGGGGGTAGTGGCCGAGGAGCCCGAGGCCGACGTCCGCCGTCCGTGTCACGCGGTCGCCGGCGACGAGCCCGTAGCCGACGCCCGCCCCGATCGTCAGGACGGCGAAGTCGGTGAGCCCGCGTCCGGCCCCGAACCAGTGCTCGGCGGCGGTCAGGGCGACGACGTCGTTCTCGACGACGACGGGCAGACCGACGCTCTCGTGCACGGCGGCCGCGAGGTCGATGTCGCGCCAGCCGAGGAACGGAGCGCGCTGGACGACGCCCGTCTCGAGGACGTTCCCGCCGAGGCTGATGCCGATCGCCGTCGCGGACCCGTCGTCGAGGGCGACGACCACGCGGCGGACCGCGTCGACGACTGCAGCGACCGAGGTGTCGGCGAAGCTCGCCTGCGCGCTGCCGAGCTCGGTGGCGCGCAGGTCTGTGCTCACGCCGAGCGCGGCCTCGCCGGTGAGCTTGATGCCGATGAAGCGTCGGGTGTCGACCCGGACGTCGAGGGGTTTGACGGGGCGGCCGACGGAGCCTTCGGAGAGCTCGGGGCCTTCGACGAAGATGCCGCGGTCGAGGAAGGGTTTGCTCAGGCGGCTGAGGCTCGCGGGGGAGAGGCCGAGACGGCGGCCGAGCTCGGCGCGTGCGATGGGACCGTGGATGAGCACCTCGCGCGCGAGGTCGCGGCTCGAGTCGCTGAGCACGGGGTCGGCGGTGTCGGCGGTGTCCTCGCGCGCGGTCGTCCGTGCCATGCGTGTACCTCTCGCCTCGGTGGTCCGGCGGTGCCACGACCACGGGTTTCTTCTGTCTCGATACTAACTCTGCCGTGGACTCCGGGGAAACCCGGCCATAGGTGTCATCGCACCCCTGTTGACAGGTGAATATTTTCCGTCTAGAAATTAACCATGCACCGGAGCCAGACAGTCCTGCACCTGCGGGACGGAGGAACGAGCGTCGTCGTCGACCTCACCACCGCGGGCCTGCCCACGATTGTCCACTGGGGCGCCGATCTCGGCCCCATCGGTCCACGCGACCTCGCAGGCCTCGCGCTCGGCGCGGCCCCGCAGCGGGTCTCCGGCGGGCTCGACGTCCCGGCCCGGCTCACCCTCCTCCCGCACGAGGGGTTCGGCTGGCAGGGCACCCCGGGCATCGAGGGTCACCGCGCCGGGCGTGACTTCTCCCCAGCCCTCACCACGACCGACGTCGAGAGCACGGCGAGCAGCCTCGTCGTGACGGCCGAGGACCCCGCAGCGGGGCTCACCGTCCGCGCCGAGCTCCACGTGACCCCCGCGGGCCTCGTGCGTCAGTGCCTCACGGTGACCAACACGGGAGACACGGGATACGAGGTCCTCGCGCTCTCCCCGACCTTCCCGCTCCCGTCGACGGCCCGCGAGCTCCTCACGACGACCGGGCGGCACCTCCGCGAACGGTCGCCACAGCGGCACGACCTCGTCGTCGGCACCCACGTCCGTGAGAGCCGCCGCGGCCGCCCGGGAGCGGACGCCAGCCTCCTCCTCGCCGCAGGCACGCCCGGCTTCGGCTTCGAGCGCGGCCTCGTCCACGCCGTCCACGCCGCGTGGAGCGGCAACCACCGCCTGCTCGCCGAGCGCACCCCCACGGCAGAGGCGTTCCTCCAGGCCGCCGAGCTGCTCCTCCCCGGTGAGGTCTCCCTCGCACCCGGAGAGTCGTACGCGTCGCCGTGGGCGATCGGGTCCTGGGGCGACGGTCTCGACGCCCTCGCGGCACGCTTCCACACCGAGCTCCGCGCCCGGCCCACGCACCCGCGGCGGGCGCGGCCCGTCACCCTCAACACGTGGGAGGCCGTCTACTTCGACCACGACGTCGCCGTGCTCGGCGCGCTCGCGGAGCGCGCCGCAGCGGTGGGCGTGGAGCGATTCGTCCTCGACGACGGCTGGTTCCGCGGCCGACGCGACGACACCGCCGGTCTGGGCGACTGGACCGTCGACCGTGGCGTGTGGCCGGACGGGCTCGCGCCGCTCGTCGAGCAGGTGCGCGGTCTCGGCATGGAGTTCGGTCTGTGGGTCGAGCCGGAGATGGTCAACCTCGACTCCGACCTCGCCCGCGCCCACCCCGACTGGATCCTCCAGCCCGGCGGCGGCAGGCTTCCTGTCGAGGGGCGCCAGCAGCACGTGCTCGACCTCTCGCACCCGGGGGCCTACGCGCACATTCTCGAGCACCTCGACGCCCTGCTCGCGGAGCACGACATCGCCTACCTCAAGTGGGACCACAACCGTGACCTCGTCGGGGCGGGCGGCGGCGCCGGCGAGGACGGAGGGCCCGGCGACCAGCGACGCCCGCGCGTCCACGAGCACACGCTCGCGCTCTACCGCCTGCTCGACGAGCTCAAGGCCCGCCACCCCGGTCTCGAGATCGAGTCGTGCGCCTCGGGCGGCGCACGCGTCGACCTCGGCATCCTCGAGCGCACCGACCGGATCTGGACGAGCGACTGCATCGACCCCGTCGAGCGGCTCGGCATCCAGAAGTACACCGGGCTGCTCGTGCCTCTCGAGCTGCTCGGCGCGCACGTCTCCGGGCCACGCTCGCACTCGACGCACCGCACGCACGAGCTCGATCTCCGTGCAGGCGTCGCGCTCCTCGGTCACCTCGGCATCGAGTGGGACATCACCGCGATCAGCGACGACGAGGCCGCGCGTCTCGCCGCCTGGGTGCAGAGCTACAAGGACCACCGCGAGCTGCTGCACACCGGGCGGCTCGTGCACGCCGACCTCGCCGAGCCGTCCCTCGACGTGCGCGGCGTCGTCGCGCAGGACCGGTCGCACGCCCTCTTCACGCTCACGCAGGTCACGACGAGCGCGACGTACCCCGCCGGTCGGGTCACCTTCCCCGGTCTCGACCCGGACCGGTCGTACACGGTCCGGCTCACTGGCCCGTCGGAGGATCTCCCACCCGAGCCCGGCCCCGGCCAGTCGCCCCTCCTGTGGGCGACCGACGGCATCCAGGCGACCGGCCGGTCCCTCGCCACCGCAGGCGTCCAGGCGCCCGCCCTCTACCCCGAGCACCTCGTGCTCGTGCACGTCACAGCCGTCTCCTGACGGTCACGCCCGCACGTCCCACTCGCGCAAGGAGGCGCAGCATGGTGAACGACCCGCTCGACCAGGTCCGCACGCCGGACCGGTCGGCACGACCACACCGCCGCAGGCGAGCGCTCGCGGCGCTCTGCACCGCAGCGCTCGGCCTCGGTGGCCTCGCGGCGTGCTCCCCGGACGACGGCGACACCGTCACCCTGAACTTCTTCCAGTTCAAGCCCGAGGCCGTCGCCCAGTTCGACGAGATCATCGCCGGTTTCGAGGCCGAGAACCCCGACATCGAGGTGGTCCAGAACCACGTGCCCAACGCCGACACGGCGCTGCGGACCCTCCTCGTCAAGGACAAGGTCCCCGACGTCATGACGCTCAACGCCAACGGGACCTTCGGCGAGCTGTCACGCGCCGGGGTCTTCGAGGACATGTCCGACGTCCCCGCGATGGACACGGTCGCCGACGCACCGATCGAGATCGTCACCGACCTCGGCCAGTTCGAGGACGAGGTCTCCGGGGTGCCGTTCGCGCTCGCGGCGTCGAGCATCATCTACAACAAGACGATCTTCGCCGAGCACGGCATCGAGGTCCCCACCACGTGGGACGAGCTCATCGCTGCCGTGGAAGCGCTCGAGGCGGCCGGCGTCCAGCCGTTCTACGGGACCATCAAGGACCAGTGGACGGTCCTGCCGGCGTTCAACAACCTCGGGGCGGCCCTCCAGCCGGAGGGTTTCTACGACGACCTGCGGGCCGAGGGCGACGACGTCGGCCCCGACTCCGCGGTGTCCTTCACGCAGGACTACCGCGAGGCCGCGGAGAAGCTCAAGACGCTCTTCTCCTCCATGCAGCCGGACTTCGCGAGCCGTGACTACAACGCGGGGAACGCGGCCTTCGCCGACGGCGCGTCGGCCATGTACCTCCAGGGCACGTACGCGATCGCGCCGATCCTCGCGAACAACCCGGACCTCGACCTCGGCACGTTCCCGTACCCGTCGAGCGAGGACGCGGAGGAGAACCTCCTCGTCACCGGCGTCGACGTGGTGCTCGCCATCGGCAAGGGCACACCGCACCAGGCCGAGGCGGAGAAGTTCGTCGAGTACATGATGCGACCGGAGAACATCGCCGCCTACGGCGAGGCGCAGTCCACGTTCTCGCCGCTCAAGGACGCTGAACCGTCGACCAACCCGTACCTCGCGGGCCTCAACGACTTCGTCGCCGAGGGGCGTATCACCGGGTACATCGACCACCAGATCCCCCCGGCCATCCCGCTCCAGCCGTTGCTCCAGCAGTTCATCATCGACGGCGACACGGACCGCTTCCTCACCGGCCTCGACAGCGAGTGGCGCAAGGTCGCGTCCCGCTCGTCCCAGCGATAACGGAGCAGGACATGACATCTCCCACAGCAACGCTCGCGCAGGAACCGGCGGCGCCCCGACCCGCGACGCCGCCCCAGAAGCGGAAGCGCTCCGGCATCGGCCGCGTGTCGCCGACCTTCTACTGGATGGTGCTCCCCGCCGTCATCCTCTTCTTCGTCCTCCACACCGTCCCCGTGCTCAACGGCATCTTCTTCTCGTTGACCAACTACGCGGGCTACGGCGAGTGGGACTTCACCGGGCTGCAGAACTACGTCAACCTCTTCAAGGACGACCAGGTCCTCAACGCGTACCTCTTCACGTTCGGCTTCGCGATCGTCGCGACCGTCGCGGTCAACGTCATCTCGCTCGCCATCGCGCTCGGGCTCAACGCGAAGATCAAGTTCCGGACGGGGCTCCGCGGGATCTTCTTCATCCCGAACATCCTGTCGATCCTCGTCATCGGCTACGTGTTCAACTACCTCTTCTCGAACTCGCTGCCGGCGATCGCCAAGAACCTCGGTATCACGGCCCTCTCGACGAGCATCCTCGCTGACCCGGACCTCGCGTGGGTCGGCATCGTCATCCTCGCCGTGTGGCAGGCGGCCGCGTTCAACATCATCATCTACCTCGCCGGCCTGCAGACCATCCCGGGCGAGCTCTACGAGGCAGCGTCCCTCGACGGTGCGCGACGGTGGCGGAAGTTCTCGTCGATCACGTTCCCGCTCATCGGGGCCTTCTTCACGATCAACATGGTCCTCAGCCTGAAGAACTTCCTCCAGGTGTTCGACCACATCATCGCCCTGACCAACGGTGGTCCGGGCACCTCGACGCAGTCCGTGTCGCTGCTCATCTACCGGGGAGGGTTCCAGGGCGGGGAGTACGCGTACCAGACGGCCAACGCCGTCATCTTCCTCATCGTCATCGTCCTCATCTCCGTCATCCAGCTGCGCGTGCTGCAGCGCCGGGAGGCTACGTTCTGATGGTCACGTCAACCCTTGCACCGCCGCCCGAAGGTTTCCTCGCCGCCCGTCGTCGTCGCCGGGCCGCCGATCGGGACGAGGGCGGGAAGATCAACTGGTGGCTCACCGCCCTGCTCATCGTCTGCTCGATCACCGTGCTCGTCCCGCTGTACTTCACGGTCGTCACGGCGCTCAAGACCCCGGACCAGCTCGGGGGCTCGGGCTTCGGGCTGCCGACCTCGATCAACCTGCAGAACTTCGCCGACGCGTGGAACCTCACGAACTTCCCCAGGGCGCTCATGAACACCGCGCTCATCACTGTGGGGTCCGTGCTGCTCACGCTCGTGACGAACTCGATGGTCGCTTACGCGATCGCCCGGAACATGCACCGCAGGTTCTTCAAGGGCATCTACATCTACCTGGTGTCCGCGATCTTCGTGCCGTTCCCCATCATCATGCTGCCGGTGGTCAAGCAGACGGCGATGCTCGGGATCGACAACCAGGCCGGCCTCATCCTGCTGTACACGGTGTTCGGACTGTCGTCGAACACCCTGTTCTTCGTCGCGTTCATCCGCTCGATCCCCATTGAGCTCGAGGAGGCCGCGCTGCTCGACGGTGCGAGCACGTGGATGGTGTACCGCAAGGTCGTCTTCCCGCTGCTGTCGCCGATGCTGGCCACCGTGGGGATCCTCACGTGCGTGTGGTCGTGGAACGACTTCATCCTCCCGCTCGTCGTCCTGAGTGACCCGTCCGCACAGACGCTGCCCCTGGCGAACTACGTGTTCCAGGGACAGTTCAACACCAACTACACGGCCGCCTTCGCGTCCTACCTCATGGCGATGGCGCCGCTGCTGCTCGTGTACCTGTTCGCCCAGCGCTGGGTCATCTCCGGCGTGATGAGAGGATCCATCAAGTGACTGACGCTGTGCCTGTCTCGACTGTCCCTGCCTCGATCGCCGAGCAGCCTGCGTGGTGGACGCGCGCTGTGGTCTACCAGATCTACCCGCGGAGCTTCGCGGACTCGAACGGTGACGGCTTCGGGGACATCGGCGGGATCCGGTCGAAGCTCGACCACCTCGCCGAGCTCGGCGTCGACGTCCTGTGGCTGTCGCCGATCTACCCGTCGCCGCAGCACGACAACGGGTACGACATCAGCGACTACGAGGGCATCGACCCGCTCTTCGGCTCGCTGGAGGAGTTCGACCTCCTCCTCGCGGAGACGCATGCGCGCGGGATGAAGCTCGTCATGGACCTCGTGGTGAACCACACGAGCGACGAGCACCCGTGGTTCGTCGAGTCGCGGTCGTCGACGGACAACCCCAAGCGGGACTGGTACTGGTGGCGCTCGCCGCGGCAGGTGGCGCACACCGACCTGCCGGTGGAGCCGAACGAGTGGCGCTCGGCCTTCAGCGGGCCGGCGTGGACGCTCGACGAGACGACGGGTCAGTACTACCTGCACCTCTTCGCGCCGCAGCAGCCTGACCTCAACTGGGAGAACCCCGAGGTGCGCGAGGCGGTCTACGCGATGATGAACCGGTGGCTCGACCGCGGGGTGGACGGCTTCCGCATGGACGTCATCAACCTCATCTCGAAGAAGCTCGAGCACGTCGACGGGCGCGATCCCGTCGGCGGGCTGGGGTTCTCCATGGGGCCGCGGCTGCACGAGTTCATGCAGGAGATGCACGCTGCCGTGTTCGCTGGGCGGTCGGGGGAGTACCTGACGGTGGGGGAGATGCCGGGGGTGACGGTCGAGGAGGCTCGGCTGTTCACCGACCCGGCGCGGCGCGAGCTCGACATGGTGTTCCAGTTCGAGCACGTGTCGCTCGACCAGGGGGTCGACAAGTTCCATCCGCTGCCGCTCGATCTAGTGGCACTCAAGGCGTCGTTGGGGCGTTGGCAGGAGGGGCTCGCGGAGACAGGGTGGAACAGCCTGTATCTCAACAACCACGATCAGCCGCGGCTCGTGTCCCGGTTCGGGGACGACGGTGAGTATCGCTATGAGTCCGCGACCCTGTGGGCGACTCTTCTGCACCTGCAGCGGGGGACGCCGTACATCTACCAGGGCGAAGAGATCGGCATGACGAACGTGCCGTTCGCCAGCATCGAGGACTTCCGGGATCTCGAGTCGGTGAACTACTACCGCGAGGCGGTGGGGGAGCTCGGCCTTCCTGCTGACGCTGTGCTCGACGGGTTGCGGAAGATGAGCCGAGACAACGCTCGGACGCCCGTGCAGTGGGACGGGTCTGCGCACGCTGGGTTCACGTCGGGGGAGCCGTGGATTCCGGTGAACCCGAACTATGTGGACGTGAATGCGGAGGCTGACCGGGCTTCCGGGCGAAGCGTCTTCGCTTTCTATCAGCGGCTGATCGCGCTGCGGCACGAGGAGGACGTCGTTGCCGTCGGGGATCTGACGATGCTCGAGATGGAGCACCCGACGCTGTATGCGTACGAGCGGTCGCTCGCGGGCATCCGGTTGCTGGTGGTCGGGAACGTGTCCGGGGAGGAGCTGGAGACGCCGCTGCTTGCGGAGTGGGCCGGCACGGCGCTGGTGCTGTCCAACTCAGGGGGCGTCACCGGAGAGGCGGGCGCGCGGGCCACAGGCACCACGCTCTCGCCGTGGGAGGTGCGGGTCTACCGCGTGGGGTAGTCGGTCGCGGCGTCGGATCGGGGCGTTCAGTCGGTCGCTTCGATCCAGCGATCGGCAACGTAGACCACAGTGAGCTGATCGCCCGCAACAGAGAAGGCCTGACTCAGCGCATTGAGGTGGATGACGATGTTGAGCCCCAGGTGTGGCTGCCGCTCCACCATCGGGCGCAGCCCGTCGACGGCGATCATCAGGGGAAAGGTCCAGCGTCGGCGGATCTCTTCAAACGCGTCGTCGATCGAGTCCCAGCTCGAAGCGCACCATTCAGGAAAGCTCAGCACGCCCTTGATGGAGTCGATCGCCTCGGAGACATCCGTCGCGCCCGATAGGTCAACCGCTGCCCACGTCGCCCCCGAGCTAGTGACGACCTCGCGAAGATCTGACACTCGCTCCTCGATCACGAGATGCGGCACCGTTCGTCCACCGGCGAAGAACGTTCGCGGTATCTCTATCCACTTGCTCGTTTCGACCACCTTGGCACCGTATCGCACTGGACGGAGAGGGGATCCGCACTCGCCCGGGCGTCGATTCCGACGGCGACGGCGACTGCGGCGCAGGAGTGGCGGAGGACCTTTGTTTTAGGTCGTCCGCCTTGACCCACCTGTTGTCGCGCTCCTGCGCCCTCGTGGGTGCGGAGGGATCAGCCGAGCCATGGATCAACCTTTCGAAGCTCGGGTCCGAGCCACCCACGGAGCTCGGATCCCGGCTGGCCCGGATCCGGGATCATCTCGCCGGCACTGACCGCGATGAGTTCCCTGACGTCCTCGGACCCACGCTCGAACGCACGCTCGAGCCAGCTGAGGATGGAGGTGCACACATCGGGGCGTGTCCCGACCTGCGCAACCATCCAACGCACGATGTCAGACACAACCAGGTGCGGAAGGATCTCGCCCTCGTCGTCAGCGAGGTGCTCGTCGAGGATCGGAGTGAGTTCTCGGTGTGCCTCGATGACCGCTACGGTCGCCGCTACCGTTGCGCCGCCCGGCGTCGGTCTGCGTCGGTGGACCATGTTGCCTCTCTCTGGTGTCTCGCGCGACGTGACAGGTGCAGGCAGGTTGTGTCTCAGGTGGCGTGTCCACGCCACCAGGACTCGCTGCGGAAGGCGTCCTGGAAAGCCTCAGCCGTAGCGATCGCATGAGCGACGAAAGGTTCGGGGAGTCAGACGGCGTGGTCGGACACGTAGCGGGCTAGACCCGCCGGCCACACGCACGTGCCGTTGCTCAGCTCCAGGCAGCCGTTGTCCTTCCCGCAGAGCGGGGACGGCGAGAAGCCCGTGTACGCGCGAACGACGAAGCAGCGGCCGAGATAGTCCGCAACGTCGTCGCGTTCATGTGACCGCCGGGTTCCCCACGCTTCGAGATGGCTGCTGACAGTCCGATGTCGACCTGACTATTCCTCGGGGGGTGTCGTCTCGACGCCAGACCGGGAGTCCGGCGGCGTGAGCCCCTCGTTGACACAAAGTCCACAATCTGTCACAGTAACTCCATGGCAACCGACAAGCCGTTCCTGAACGTCTCCGAGACGGCGCGCCTACTAGGCGTGCACCCGAACACCGTCCGTAACTGGGTGATCGCGGGAACGCTGGTCTCGTCCAAGCCGCCGGGTGCCCGTCAACACCGGTTCGCGAGGGAAGAGGTGATGCGGATGGTCGAGCGGCGCAGTACCTCCTCGGCATCGCTCGCGCCGCTATTGCGTGCCGACGAGCCCGAACTGGTGACGGCCATGGGGCTAGACGGCTGGGCGTCGCATATCGACGCGAAGTCCTCTTTCCCGGAGCTGATGCGGCGTCTGCTCGCGCTCACGCCAGGGATTACCAACCTCGACATCCGCGCGCACGAAGGCGTGGCCGCTCCGGGCTGGGACGGTTCGGCGACGTCCGCGGGGAGTGCTTACCTTCCGGCTGGGGAACTCCACTTCGAGTTCGGAACAGAGAAGAACTCGCGCCGCAAAGCCCAAGAAGACTACGACAAGCGAGTCGCAACCTTGCCAAGAGGTCAGGGTGGCGTGTTCGTGTACGCGACCCCCCGGAACTGGGCCGGGGCCCGGGCGTGGGCGGTGGAGCAGAGCGCGAAGCGCGACTTCGCGAGTGTCAAGGCGATCGATGCGCACGTCCTTGAGGGCTGGCTGCGGGAGACGCCCGCGGTGCACTATTGGATCTCTGAGCGGCTCGGATTGCATCCTCGGGACGCGCAAACGTTGGCGAGGTGGTGGGACTCCTTCCAAGGGCGATCTAAGCACGCTCTCCCTGCTGAATTCTTCACGGCCGGCCGCGCCAAAGAGGTTGATGGATTGCTCGCCGGACTCAAGAGCGGGGGAGTGGACGAAACCATCATCACTGTGATGGCTCCCTGGCGTGACGAGGCGCTGGCATTTGTATACGCCTCGCTGGAGACGCAGCCAGCATTGCTCCGTCGGGCGGTGATTGTGACAGATGCCGCAGCGTGGGATCGTCTGGCGGCCTCTAAGCAGCAGATGATCCTCGTGCCGCAGTTCGAAGGGGCCGACCTCAAGGCGGCGGAGGACGAAGGGCATCGAGTCGTTCTAGCAGCCGGTGGCGAGGTGCCTTTGCGAACCGCGAGAGTCATTGAGTTGCCCAAGGTCGATCGGACGAGCGCAACTGAGGCGCTCAGGAGCTCGAAGATACCTTCTGACAAGGCTGACTCCATCGTGGCTATGGCCAGGCGCAGCGTGCCAGCGATGTTGCGCTCGATCGCACGCGATCCGCGCGCTGCTCCAGCGTGGGCGCAAGATCCTAAGACTTCCTCGGTTTTGGCGCCCTTGGTGCTGGCCAGCTCGTGGGAGCGGTTGCCGGGCGACGGGCAGATCATTCAGAGGTTGACGGGCGTCCCCGCCGACGAGGTCGAGCGCTTGCTCAAGTTGCTCGCGAAGCGTGCCGACCCTCCGTTCGTTCTCTCAGGCGGTTTGTGGCGTCTCGCGTCGCCGGCTGAGGCCGCGTTCCTGCTACTTCGTGATATCGAGCAGGAGACGCTCGAGCGCTGGGCGCAGGTCGTACCCTCTGTGCTCTTGGAGGAGGCTCCGCTGCTAGAGGCATCCCCCGCTGAGCAGATCGCGGCTAGCGAGAAAAGGCTTGCGACCACCTACTCAGCCACACTCCGGGAACACATCGCGCAGGGCCTCGCGCTTGCAGCTTCGACTGCAGCTGATCTGCCAGGTGAGCTCAAGATGCGGGCGAGGCTCGATGCGATCGTGAACCGGATACTCGAGGCGGCTTCTGCGGATGAAACAGGAGCGACGTGGGTCCGACTGTCCCAGTATCTGCCGTCACTTGCTGAGGCCTCTCCCGAAGTGTTCTTGGATGCGATAGACGACGACCTCGCCCGTCAGCGCCCTCTGCTGAGCGCGATGTTCACCGACCGGGACGGAGACGCTGACTTCTTCGGACCGTCTTCGCCGCATCCCAGTCTGCTGTGGGCGCTCGAAACCCTCTGTTGGGCTCCCGAGTACTTCGGTCGCTCGAGCTGGTTGCTATCGAAACTGGCTACGATCGATCCTGGCGGGAGGTTGAGCAACCGTCCTCTCGGAAGCCTCGTCAATGTCACCACGGGGTGGATCGCGAACAGCGGCGCAACCACTCAGGACAAGGTCGAAGTGATCAGGCGCGCACTCGAGCGCTTCCCCGAGGTGGGATGGTCGTTGCTGCTAGAACTCTGGCCTGGAGGTCACCAGTTCGCATTCCCCCCGCAGCGCGCGACGTTCCGCGACTGGGCTCCCGCCACACAAGCGGTCACCTACGCCGACTGGGGCCACTTCGTCCACGAACTCGTCCGGCTCGCTGTAGACGGAGCTCGAGACCGGGCAGAGCGCTGGGCCCAATTGGTGCCCAACATCGATGATGTGCCTCCCGTTGAACGGAACGTGATGATCGAGGCGCTGCGAGGCGTTGCCACAGAATCTGAGTGGACCTCCGAAGAGCGATATCGTGTGTGGGAAGCGCTGAGTTCCGAGATTGGACGACACGAGAGACACCCGGACGCAGCATGGGCGCTTCCTACAGAACAACTCGAGCCGCTCGTCAATCTCGCCGCGAAACTCGAGCCTTCTAGCGATCCGCGCCGGCTCTCCAACCTGTTCGGGTGGAACCCGCCCGTTCCAGGCCTGAGTCTGGATGACGACCGCTTTAGCGAAGCCCTCTCTGATCTCCAGCGCAATGCGATCACAGACTTGCTGGCGCACGGAGTGGATCAGCTAGAGTTGCTGATCGCCGACGTCAAAGCCCCTCACACTATCGGCTGGCACCTAGCTCGGATGACCGACGCTCCGGAGGGTGCCGTCGTCGCCTGGCTCGATTCCGAGGTGCCCAATCTTAGAGAAGCTGCCCTCGCTTACGCGCGTTGCAGGATTCTCGACGACGGGATGGGCTGGCTGCGATCGATAATCCTGGTCTACCAACAGCTCAGCGTTGACGCGCTCTCGTCGTTGATGAAGGCGGTCCCATTCTCGATGGACTACTGGACTGAGGTCGACACGCTAAATGAGGAACTAGTTGCTGCCTATTGGGCAAGCGTCGAGCCCTACGGCGTGCCGGAGGTCGAGCGGCGCGAGGCGGCCGCGAAGCTCCTCGAGAAGGGTCGCCCCTGGCAAGCAGTCAATCTCGTCAGCGGAATGCTTCACAGCAAACAAGATCCTGGTGTGGACCTCGTCAAATCGGCACTCAACGGCGTGCTCGAGTCAAACGGGCCAGTCGAAGACCGTCAAATGAGCGGATACAACGTTGAGATGCTCCTAGAATATCTTGAAGAGACGGCCGCGACCGATCCCGATCTACCTCAACTTGAGTTCTGGTTCTTCCGCCTTGTGCCGGACCATCGACCCTCAGCCGCGCTCTATCGCTCGCTGGGCCAGGACGCAAACCAGTTTGTAGAATTGATCAAGCTCGTCTTTCGCAGGGAGGATGAACCAAGGCGTGAGGCTTCGGAGCAGCAGAAGGCGCATGCTGGCCTTGCCTGGAGCGTGCTGCACGAGTGGTCATTGCTACCCGGCCTCAGGCCTGACGGGACGATCGACGGCGAGCATTTGAGTACCTGGGTTAGAGATGTTCGCAACGCCCTTGCGGACGTCGGGCGCGCAGCCATCGGCGACGAGCAAATCGGTCAGGTCTTGGCATCGAGCCCGCAAGGAAGGGACGGTGTGTGGCCCGCGGAGGAGGTCAGGGACATCGTCGACAACCTCGTCAATAGGAGAATCGAGACCGGGCTAATCATCGGCCGAACTAACCAACGGGGCGTCACGACTCGTGGAATCTACGACGGTGGCGACCAGGAGCGTGCGCTTGAGAACGAGTACCGCGACATGGCCGCACGTATCGCCACCCGGTGGCCCCGGACGGCGCGCCTGCTTCGGGACATCGCTGACAACTATCAGCGGGAGGCGAGCTATAACGACGCTGACGCTGAGAGACTCGGGGATCAGGGGTGAAATCCTCGGCGACAGGTAGGCGAGAATATGCCCAGTGGACCAAACTTCGGCTTTCCCTGCCTCGGACCGTGGAGTCAGCGCCATGAACAGGAAGCGCAAATTGGCCTCGCCGGTTCAGCCGCGGTCCGGCCCGCTGCCTTCGGACCCTCACGAGATTGTCTTCTACAAAGATTCCGCTGGGGTGTTACCGGCGCAGGAATTCATCGACTCCTGCCCCGAGACCATCCGAGCGCGGATTCGCGAAACCGCAATCACCGTAGCTGCGTCCCCGCCTAATCGATTCTCCGGGGGCGGGAAGTGGGAGGCGATGCATGGAGCGATGTCCGGGTGGTTCGAGATTCGGATCGACGGCACACCGAGCCGGACTCACTACCGCGTCTATTGTCTGCTCGATTACGAGGCGGCGGGTGCGGTGAAGCCTTACCTCGTTCTCGTCGATGGGCGCAAGAAGCCTTTCCGTACCACGCTCGCTCCGTCAGAGTATGACAAGGTGAAGTTGCTAGGTGGGCGTTACCTGAGCAGCAAGGACCGCTCGATTGGATGATCGAGCGGTCCTTCACGGTGCGAGCTCAGGCTGCGATAGTTACCTTCTTCACCAACGGCGCCTTAGCGGCAGCGACCATTGGCTTCGTGATCGCGTCACGCTCGCTTCGCCCCATAGGCTCGAGTGTGATCTTGAGGCCGAGCGCCGCAGCGATCTCGGAGAGCGTTCCCAAGGTCGGGTTCACCGATTCGGCATTGAAGATTCGACGCACCACGGCAGGGTCGGACCCGATTGCCCGTGCAAGAGCAGCCTTGCTCAGCCCGCTCTCCTCGAGTGCGTGATCGAGAGTATTCATTACCTCATCGATCGTACGAGTGCGGATCGACTCGGCCGCAAACTCTCGGGCGTACTCGGGGGATTCCATGTCACGCTGGTGGTCGTCCCAGAAAGCACTACGCATGCGGTTCACCTCAGATCGGGTCGCGAGTCGACCTCTCGCCGACCTCCGCAACGTAACATAGAAGTCCTGCCTCGACCAAGGTTGACATGCGCTTGTCGCCCGCCGCGGACCGAACGTCTGTTGAGTGTCCGCGGCTGGGTCCGCCCCTGTTCGGGGCGTCATCGAGTGTGTGCGGAGAGGGGCGACACGTCACTAGTGTCTCGCGGTCACGACCTGGCTTGAGCCGGTCGCCGGGACTCTCGTGCCGATCATCTCGCCCCCTGAGACCCCTCTGTCTGCCCGCACCCGCCAGGATCGGCCCCTCGCCGTCAGCGTGTCTGGATCGTGACACTTTGAAATCTTCTGTTCACGTGAGTCGGTCACCCCCGAAACAGGGCGTCCTTAGCGTCTACCCACGTGAGCGGCACGAACGTACAGGTCTGGTCCCCGGATCCCCGGAGACCGTCCGTCGCTCACGTCGGCTGATTCCCGGTGGCTCCGGCCACGGCGAAAGGACCCCCGATGACCTCATCGCGACGACTGGCCCGCGTTCTGCCGGCCTCGGCACTCGTTCTCGTGCTCGGCCTCTCCGGCTGTGGCGCCAAGGCAGGCGACAGCGCCGCTGGAACCTCTGCCGCGGCCTCCTGCGTGGAGACCGACGGCGAGACCGTGAAGATCGGTTTCCTCAACTCCCTCTCGGGGACGATGGCGATCTCCGAGCAGACCGTGCGTGACTCGCTCGACCTCGCCGCCAAGGAGATCAACGCCGCGGGCGGCGTCATGGGCAAGGAGCTCGAGATCGTCGCGGAGGACGGGGCGTCCGAGCCCACCGTCTTCGCCGAGAAGGCCGAGAAGCTCATCACGAGCGACTGCGTCGCCGCCGTCTTCGGCGGCTGGACCTCCTCCAGCCGCAAGGCCATGCTCCCGGTGTTCGAGTCGAAGGACTCGCTCCTGTTCTACCCCGTCCAGTACGAGGGCCTCGAAGCGTCCGAGAACATCTTCTACACGGGCGCGACGACGAACCAGCAGATCGTCCCCGGTATGGACTACCTCAAGGAGCAGGGCAAGACGAAGGTCTTCCTCGTCGGCAGCGACTACGTGTTCCCGCAGACCGCGAACAAGATCATCAACGCGTACGCCGAGGCGAACGGCATCGAGATCGTCGGCGAAGAATATGCGCCGATGGGTCACACCGACTTCTCGACGATCGTCAACAAGCTCAAGGCCTCCGGCGCCGACGCCGTCTTCAACACCCTCAACGGTGACTCCAACGTCGCCTTCTTCAAGGAGTACAAGAACGTCGGCCTCGCCGCCGAGACCACCCCGGTCGTCTCCGTCTCCATCGCCGAGGAAGAGGTCGGCGGTATCGGCATCGACAACGTCGAGGGCCAGCTCACCGCCTGGAACTACTACCAGACCGTCGACAGCCCCGCGAACACCGCGTTCGTCGAGGCGTTCAAGGCCGAGTACGGCGAGGAGCGCGTGACCTCCGACCCCATGGAAGCCGCCTACACGTCGCTCTACCTGTGGAAGAACATGGTCGAGAAGGCCGAGTCCTTCGACGTGGCCGACATCCAGGCCGCCGCCGACGGCGTCACCTTCGACGCCCCCGAGGGCACCGTCACCATCAACGGCGACAACCACCACATCGCCAAGACCGCGATGATCGGCAAGATCGGCGCCGACGGCCTCATCTACACCGAGTGGAGCTCCGACGAGCCCATCGAGCCGGACCCCTTCCTCGAGGGCTACGACTGGGCTGCCGACCTCTCCTGAGCACCTGAGCCGCACCTGAGCGAGGGAGGGAGCGCACGCTCCCTCCCTCGCCCCGAGCCGGGACCACCGGCCGACACGACCCTCGGAGGCGCTCGATGGATGTTCTCTTCTCCCAGCTCTTCGCAGGACTGAGCCTCGGCTCCGTCCTGCTCCTGGCCGCACTCGGCCTCGCCCTGACCTTCGGCCAGATGGGCGTCATCAACATGGCGCACGGCGAGTTCATGATGGCCGGCGCCTACACCGCCTACGTCATCCAGGGGATCGTCTCGAACGCCGGAGCGTCCCTGCTCATCTCGCTCGTCATCGGCTTCCTCGTCGGCGGCACGCTCGGGCTCATCCTCGAGATGACCCTCATCCACCGGATGTACCGGCGACCGCTCGACACGCTCCTCGTCACCTGGGGCGTCGCGCTCATCCTCCAGCAGGCCGCCCGCAACATCTTCGGCGCACCCAACGTCGACGTCCGCGCCCCCGAGTGGCTCCAGGGAGCGTTCGAGATCGTCGGCCTCGCCGTCCCACGCACCCGCCTCTTCATCATCGCCCTCGCGATCGTGTGCGTCGTCGCCCTCGCGCTCGTCCTCAAGCTCACGCCGCTCGGGCGCCGCATCCGCGCCGTCGTGCAGAACCGCGACCTCGCCGAGACCAGCGGCATCTCGACCAAGGCCACCGACCGCCTGACGTTCTTCATCGGCTCCGGCCTCGCGAGCGTCGCCGGCGTGGCCCTCACCCTCCTCGGGTCGATCGGCCCCACCCTCGGCACCAACTACATCGTCGACGCGTTCCTCGTCGTCGTGGTCGGCGGGATCGGGCAGATCAAGGGCGCCGTCATCGCCGCCTTCGCCCTCGGCATCCTCCAGGCCACCATCGAGTACTCCACGACAGCGAGCATCGCCAAGGTCCTCGTCTTCGTGGTCATCGTCGCCTTCCTCCAGGCCAGGCCCCAAGGCCTCGTCTCCGTCCGACAGAGGGGGATCGCATGAGCACGCTCACCGGGCTGCTCGCCCGCCCCGGCCGCACCCGCACCCTCGCAGGCTTCGCGCTCGCCGCCGTCCTGCTCTTCGCCGTCGCACCGGTCGTCCTCTCCGACTTCCGCCTCAACCTCCTCGCCAAGTTCCTCTGCTTCGCGATGGTCGCCGTCGGCATCGGCCTCGCCTGGGGACGCGGCGGGATGCTCACCCTCGGCCAGGGCGTCTTCTTCGGCCTCGGCGCCTACATCATGGCGATGCACCTCAAGCTCGCCGACGCCGGGCCGGGCGGTGTGCCCGACTTCATGCTGCTGTACGGCACCGGAGAGGTCCCCGGCTGGTGGGAGCCGCTGCGCTCCGCACCCGTCGCGATCCTCGCCATCGTCCTCGTGCCCTGCGCGCTCGCCGCCGTCCTCGGCTTCGCCGTCTTCACGCGGCGCGTCCGCGGCGCCTACTTCGCGATCCTCTCCCAGGCGCTCGCCGCCGCCTTCGCCATCCTCCTCATCGGCCAGCAGCAGGTCACCGGCGGCACCAACGGCCTCAACGGCTTCCGGTCCTTCTTCGGCTACGACCTCGCGGACCCGATCAACAAGCGGATGCTCTTCTTCATCGCCGCCGGCGTTCTGCTCCTCATGGTCGCCCTCGTCCGCCAGCTCATGGTGTCCCGGTTCGGCGAGCTCCTCGTCGCCGTGCGCGACCAGGAGAACCGCGTCCGCTTCCTCGGCTACGACCCAGCCGTCATCAAGGTCGTCGCCTACGTCGTCGCCGCCGGCATGGCCGCGATCGGCGGGGCGCTGTTCGTGCCCATCGTCGGCATCATCTCCCCGGCCGACGTCGGCGTCGTTCCCTCCATCGGCTTCCTCGTCGGTGTCGCCATCGGCGGACGAGCCACGCTCCTGGGCCCCGTGCTCGGCGCGATCGCCGTCTCGTGGGCACAGACGTCGCTCTCCGAGTCGTTCCCGTCCGGGTGGATCTACTTCCAGGGGGCGCTCTTCATCATCGTCGTCGCGTTCCTGCCCGGCGGGCTCGCGTCGCTCGTCGGCAAGCTCCGGCGCGCACCGCGAGAGCCGGCCGCGCCGAAGCCCGGCACGGCGCCGCCGAGCGCGGCGAGCCCGTCCGCGACGAGCCCGACCGGCCCCACCACGACCACGGCGCCCGACGCACCCGCCACGTCACCCGTCACTGCGACCACCGGAGGCCACGATGACTGACCCGACGCCCACCACCGCCGCGCCGGTCACCGGTCCTGACCGGGCCGTTCCCGACGCCATCAACCCCGACGCAGTCGGGCTCGGCCTCGAGGGCGACGGCATCGACCTCTCGTCCGCCGAGGCGGTCCTCGGCGGCGACGCCGAGCGCTTCCGCCACGACTACCTCGAGGTCCGCGGCCTGCACGTCGAGTTCGACGGCTTCGTCGCCGTCGACGACGTCGACCTCACGGTCGTCCAGGGCGACCTGCGCTTCCTCATCGGCCCCAACGGCGCAGGCAAGACGACCATCGTCGACGCCATCACCGGCCTCGCGAAGGCGAGCGGGTCCGTCCAGTTCGGCGGCACTGAGCTCCTCGGTCGCAAGGTGCACAAGGTGGCGCGCGCCGGGGTGGGGCGCACGTTCCAGACCGCGAGCGTCTTCGAGGAACTCACGGTCCTGCAGAACCTCGACATCGCCGCCGGCGCCGGCCGCGGCCCCTGGGAGCTGCTGCGCCGACGCGGCGGCGTCCCCGAGAACGTCGAGGCCGCCATGGAGACCATCGGCCTCACCCACCTGCGCGACGTCCAGGCCGGCATCCTCGCCCACGGCCAGAAGCAGTGGCTCGAGATCGGCATGCTCCTCGTCCAGGACGCCCGCCTGCTCCTGCTCGACGAGCCCGTCGCCGGCATGAGCCACGCCGAGCGCGAGCAGACCGGACTCCTCCTCCAGCGGATCGGCGAGCAGCGCACCGTCGTGGTCGTCGAGCACGACATGGAGTTCCTCCGCGCCTTCGCCTCCTCGGTCACCGTGCTCCACATGGGCTCCGTCCTCTCCGAGGGGACGTACGCCGAGGTCCAGGCCGACCCGCGCGTCCAGGAGGTCTACCTCGGCACCGCAGGCGCCTCGCGCGGCGCCCGCCGCACCCGGCCGCGGGCCGGAGCCGCAACCAGCCCTGCGACGACGAGCCCGGCGAAGCCCGCTCCCACGACCGCGCCGACGACGGAGGCCTGACATGCTCGAGATCCGCGACCTCCACGTCGGCTACGGCCGCAGCCTCGTCCTCTACGACGTCTCGGTCACCGTCCCGGCCGGGGGAGTCGCCGCCGTCCTCGGCCACAACGGCGCCGGGAAGTCGACCCTGCTCCGCGCGACGCTCGGCCTCCTCAAGCCGCGCTCGGGCACCATCACGTTCGACGGCGAGGACATCACCTCCATGCCGACGTACCAGCGGGTGCGCCGCGGGCTCGCGTACGTGCCGCAGGGCCAGCAGTCCTTCGGGGACCTCACGGCGCGCGAGAACCTCCAGCTCGTCGCCGACACCCGCAAGGACGGGGCGAAGCGGCTCGACGAGGCGCTCGACCTGTTCCCGGCCCTGCACGGACTCCTCGGACGGCGAGCCGGTCTCCTCTCCGGCGGTCAGCGCCAGCAGCTCGCGATCGCCCGCGCGCTCATCACCGGCCCGCGCCTGCTTCTCCTCGACGAGCCGACCGAGGGCATCCAGCCGTCCGTCGTCACGGAGATCGAGGACGCGATCGTCGCGCTCACGGACTCCGGGGAGATGTCGGTCATGCTCGTCGAGCAGCACGTCGGCTTCGCCCTCGGGGCGGCGGACGCGTACTACGTCGTCGAGTCCGGCCGCGTCGTCGACTCCGGCGGCGGTGGCGTCGAGGCCGAGGACCACGTCCGCGCGGCGATGGCGATCTGAGGGGTTGGTGCCCGGTGGACCAGGTACGCCCGTCGTCCTCCGAGGCCTAGGACGCACGCCTACCACTCGAGGACTCTGTGGCGGTTTGTCCTATGCTCAGCGCATGACTCGACCTGGCGTGGCGCGCGTGCTCCTCATCCTCGGTCCGGCGCTCGTCGCGCTCGCGGTCACGCTGTCCACGCTCGTCCGCGACGACGAGGGATACGCGCTCCTCGAGAACGTTGCCGTGGGATACCGAGGAGACCCCTACTACTTCCCGACCTCCGACTTCCTCTCGATGATCAGTCTGGCGCTCGTCGGCGTAGCGCTTCTCGTCTTCGCCGTGTCGATGAAGCACTCTGGGCCGGGCGACACGGAGCTCCACGTGTCTCGTGGCGACGTGACGCACGCACTCTTCATTCTGGGCTCTGCACTTCTCGCGATGGCGGTCGTGCTCTCCGTGCTCATCCCTGACGGCATGGGAAACACGCTCGTTGGTGCACTGGTGGAGGGGTATCCCAACTACTCTCCGACATCTTTGCGAGTGTCGACGATCGTCCTGACGTCGCTCGGTGCAGGCATTCTCATCGTGGCCGTCGAGATGAATCGACCTGGGCGGGAAGCCCTCGGCCGCTCGGGCACTCGCGCCGATGTGGCGCGCGCACTCCTCGTTCTGGGATCTGCACTTGTAGCGGCAGCAGCAGCGGTCTTCGCGCTCGTCCCTGAGGACTACCCGAGAATCACGCTTCTCGACTCTGTCGTGAAGGGATCCTCCTCCTATCCGCCGTCGTTCCTGCGTGACTCGACGATCATCGTTGCTGCGTTAGGCGCCGGGATCGTCGTCATCGGCGCAGCACTGAGGGCGGACAGCCAGCGAACCTGAGAGCGGGGCGACGCCGCGGCCGATGCCCGCGCATCGATTCCGAGGAAATCTCGTGTTCACACGACGGCGCTCCTCCCGAAACAGCACGTCCCTACGGTCGAGCCAGCGAACGGCACGCACGTACAGGTCTGGCGTCTGACCCATCAGGGGTGCAGCCTGGTCGTGCCGGCCGATCCAGACGGCTCCGGCCACGGCGAAAGGACTCCGATGCGCTCACCGCGACGACGGCACCACACCCGAGGGGCGATCTGAATGCACTTCTCACCAGCGGACCAGGAGAAGCTCCTCCTCGCCGTCGCCGGGATGGTCGCTCGCGACCGCCGTGCCCGCGGGATCAGGCTGAACTACCCCGAGACCGTCGCGCTGCTCACCACGTGGGTCATCGAGGAGGCCCGCGCCGGGGGGAGCGTCGCCGACCTCATGGTCTCCGGCCGCGAGGTCCTCGGGCGCGACGACGTCATGGAGGGCGTCGCGGAGATGCTCCCCGACGTCCAGGTCGAGGCGACCTTCCCCGACGGGCGCAAGCTCGTCACCATCCACAACCCGATCGCCTAGGAGCCCGCCATGGCTGGAATCTCCACCACCGGTCCCGGCGCCGTCCGGCTCGGCTCCGACGCGCCGATCGTGCTCAACGGGGACCGCACCCCGGCCGAGCGCCTCACGCTCGTCATCGAGAACACCGGCGACCGTCCCGTGCAGATCGGCTCCCACGTCCATCTCCCGGACTCCAACTCGGCGCTCGCCTTCGACCGCGAGGCCGCCCGCGGCTTCCGGCTCGACATCCCGTCCGGGACCTCGCGCCGCTTCGAGCCCGGGGCGTCCGCCGAGGTCGACGCCGTCGCCCTCCGCGGTCTGCGGCGGGTGCCCGGGATCCAGCGGGACAAGACCGAGGCCGACGTCGACGTCTCGCAGCCCGCCGCACCGGCAGCGACCGTCCCCACCGAAGGAGACCGCACCGATGGTTGAGGTTCCCCGCGCCCAGTACGTCGCGCTCTACGGTCCCACCACAGGCGACCAGGTGCGCCTCGGCGACACCGACCTGTGGATCGAGATCGAGGAGGACCGCACCGTCGGCGGCGAGGAGGCCGTGTTCGGCGGCGGAAAGTCCATCCGCGAGTCCATGGCTCAGGGCACGACGACGCGCGCCGACGGGGCCCTCGACACCGTCATCACCAACGCGATCGTCCTCGACTGGTGGGGGATCGTCCGCGCCGACGTCGGCATCCGTGACGGCCGCATCGTCGCGCTCGGCCGCGCCGGCAACCCCGACATCGCCGACGGCGTCCACCCGCAGCTGCACATCGGCCCGAGCACCGACGTGGTGAGCGGCGAGGGCAAGATCCTCACCGCCGGCGGCATCGACTCCCACGTCCACCTCATCTCCCCGTCGCAGATCGTCGAGGCGCTCGCCACCGGGCTGACCACCGTCATCGGCGGCGGCACCGGTCCGAGCGAGGGCACCAAGGCGACGACGGTCACGCCGGGTGCCTGGCACCTGCGGAACATCCACCGCAGCCTCGACCGGCTGCCGGTCAACGTCATCCTCTTCGGCAAGGGCAACACCGTGAGCGCCCAGGCGCTGCGCGAGCAGGCCATGGCGGGCGCGGGCGGCTACAAGGTCCACGAGGACTGGGGCTCCACGCCCGCCGCGATCGACGCCGCTCTCACCGCCGCGGGGGACTGGGGGCTGCAGGTCGCACTCCACTCCGACTCCCTCAACGAGGCCGGCTTCGTCGCCTCCACCCTCGCCGCGATCGGCGGACGCTCCATCCACGCGTTCCACGCCGAGGGCGCCGGCGGCGGCCACGCGCCCGACATCCTCACGGTCGCGAGCCACCCCAACGTCATCCCCGGCTCGACGAACCCGACCCTCCCGCACACCGTGAACACCGTCGCCGAGCACCTCGACATGCTCATGGTCTGCCACCACCTCAACCCGCGCGTCCCCGAGGACCTCGCCTTCGCCGAGTCCCGCATCCGCGCCACCACCATCGCGGCGGAGGACATCCTCCACGACATGGGAGCCATGTCCATCACGTCGTCGGACGCCCAGGCGATGGGCCGCATCGGCGAGGTCATCACCCGCACCTGGCAGGTCGCCCACGTCATGAAGGCCCGCCGCGGAACCCTCGAGGCACCCGGACCCGGCGTCCTGCCCGCCGACAACCTCCGCGCACGCCGCTACGTCGCCAAGTACACGATCAACCCCGCCGTCGCGCACGGCATCGACGCCTACGTCGGCTCCGTGGAGCCCGGCAAGATCGCCGACCTCGTCCTGTGGGAGCCCAGGTTCTTCGGCGTGCGGCCCTCCGTCGTCATGAAGGGCGGCGCCCTCGTCTGGGGCGCCCTCGGTGACCCCAACGCGTCGATCCCGTCCCCGCAGCCCGTCCTCATGCGGCCCGCGCTCGCGGACGCGACCGCCGCCGACGTGTCCTTCACGTTCGTCTCCCCGGCAGCGCTCGACGACGGCCTCGCCGAGCGCCTCGGCCTCGACCGGAGGCTGCTCCCCGTCGCCGACACCCGCGGGGTCGGCAAGGCGCAGATGCGCAACAACGACGCCCTGCCCACCATCGACATCGACCCCGAGACCTTCGCCATCCACGTCGACGGCGAGCTCGTCGAGCCCGCCCCCGCCGCGAGCCTCCCGCTCGCCCAGCTCTACTCGATGTTCTGATGCACCAGGTCACCGGCACGAGCCCCGACGTCATGATGATGCTGCTCGCCGACGCGCGCCTGCCCACGGGCGGGCACACCCAGTCGGCCGGTCTCGAGCCCGCGCTGCGCGCCGGTATGCCGGCCCGTGACGTGCCCGCGTACATCGCCGCGCGCCTCGCGACGACCGCTCGGGTCGAGGCAGGGACAGCCGTCGTCGCTCGGCACGTCGCGCTCCAGCGCTCCGGGTCGGCGGCGCCGACGAGGCCCGACCTCGCCGACGTGCGCGCCGCCTGGGCCGCCCGGACCCCGAGCCTCGCGCTCCGCGAGACGTCCGAACGGCTCGGCCGCGGCTACCTGCGCCTCGTCCGGCGGCTCTGGGCGGACCACCCGGCCCTCGCGGCGCTCGAGCACGACCTCCCGTCCCGCGGGCGACGACCCGGCGGTGTCGTCCCGCTCGTCGACCGGGTGAGCCGCACCGGCGTGCCCCGCCCGGTCGTCCTCGGCGTGCTCGCCGCCTGCTCCGGTCTCGACGCCGGTCGCCTCGCACGCCTCGTCGCGTACGACGACGCCCAGACTGTCGCCGCGGCGTCGCTCAAGCTCGAGCCCGTCGACCCCGCCGACGCGACCGCCTGGGTCCTCGCGGCGGGACCCGACATCGACGACCTCGTCCAGAAGGTCGAGCCCCTCACCCACCCGGACCACATCCCGGCCCACGGCGCGCCGCTCATGGAGCAGTGGGCCGAGCACCACGCCCGCACCACGGAAAGGCTCTTCAGTGCCTGAGAACAACGTCACCGACGTCACCGCCGACACCACGGCACCCGCACCCGTCCGGACCCGCTCGCTGCGCCTCGGCGTCGCCGGGCCGGTCGGCACCGGCAAGAGCTCGCTCATCGCCCTCGTGTGCCGCGAGCTCGCCGGCGAGCTCGAGCTCGGCGTCATCACCAACGACATCTACACCGACGAGGACGCCCGCTTCCTGCGCTCCGCCGGCGTGCTCGAGCCCGAGCGCATCCGCGCCGTCGAGACGGGCGCGTGCCCGCACACCGCCATCCGCGACGACATCACCGCCAACCTCATGGCGGTGGAGGACCTCGAGGAGGACTTCGCGCCGCTCGACGTCGTCCTCGTCGAGTCCGGCGGCGACAACCTCACCGCGACGTTCTCCCCGGCCCTCGTCGACGCGCAGATCTTCGTCCTCGACGTCGCGGGCGGCGGCGACGTCGCCCGCAAGGGCGGGCCCGGCATCGCGCGGGCCGACCTCCTCGTGGTGAACAAGACCGACCTCGCGCCCTACGTGGGCGTCGACGTCGAGCAGATGGTCGCCGACGGCGAGACCGCCCGCGAGGGCCGGCCCGTCCTCGCGCTCTCCCGAGACGACGCCGCGTCGCGGGCGACCCTCAAGGCGTGGGTCCTCGAGATGCTCGCCGCGCACACCGGCGGCAACCACGTCCCCCAGGACCCGGGACCGATGGCCCCGCACTTCCACGCCGACGAGGACGAGGCGCACGAGCACGGCGACGGGACCCACACCCACGACCACGAGCACCCGCACGACCACACCCACGCCTGATCGCTGACGTCATGACACGGATCGAGGTGCACGTCGACGGCGGCAGGGCCCGGTGCTCGTTGAGCACCGGGCTCCTCAGCCCGCGCGTGCTGTCCTCGGACGCGTCGGGGGCGCGGGTCGCTCTCGTCGCGACCGGGGCACTGCTCCTCGCCGGAGACCACGTCCGCATCGACGTCCACGTCGGTGCGGGCGCGTGGCTCGAGGTCGTCGAGACCTCCGGGACCGTCGCCTACGACGCACGCGGCGGCACGGCGGCCTGGGACGTGACGGTGGACGTCGACGAGGGAGGCACGCTCGTGTGGGAGGGGCTGCCGTTCGTCGTCGCGGCGGGCGCCGACGTGACCCGTCGCACCACGGTGACCCTCGCGCCCGACGCGGCCCTGCTCCTGCGCGAGACGCTCGTGCTCGGCCGGACCGGCGAGGTCGGCGGCGACCTGAGATCGACCACCCGGTGCACGATCGACGGCAGGCCCGCCTTCGTCGAGGACCTCCGGCTCGACGCCTCGCGTACCGCTCCCGGGGTGCTCGGGCCGGCGCGGGTCCTCGACTCGATCCTCTGTCTCGGGACACGTCCGCCGGCGAACGCGCCGGTCGCCGGCCAGGTCCACCTCGACCTCGACGCCCCCGGGGCCGTCCTGCGCTCCGTCGGGCAGCGCGCGCACACCGGTTCGCTCGCCGCGCAGTGGCCCCGCTGGACCTCGCACGTCCGACAACGCTCACCGACTGCCGTCGCCGCTGGTCCCGCGCCGGCGCCCGCGCCCCCGACCGTCCCCGCCACCTCCGCCTAGCCTCGACCCGAAGGAGCACCACCATGCACGTCCCCGACCATATGATCGACGACCCCACCTCGGTCGCGACCGCGACCGTGGCCTGCGCGACCCTGGCGTACGCCGCCTACCGCTCCCGCGGAGAGATCACCCGTCGGATGATCGCGATGACGGCCGCCACCGGAGCCGTCGTCTTCGCCCTGCAGATGGTCAACTACCCCGTGAGCGCGGGCACGAGCGGCCACCTCATGGGCGGGGTGCTCGCCGCAGCCCTCGTCGGGCCGTGGCTCGGCATGATCAGCGTGACGCTCGTCCTCATGGTCCAGGCCACGCTCTTCGCCGACGGAGGGCTCACCGCGCTCGGCACGAACACCCTGCTCATGGCCGTCCTCGGGACCGCCGCGGGCTGGGCCGTGACCCGCGGGGTCCAGCGGGCGCGAGACGGCCGTCTCGCCGACTCCCGCTACGCCCCGCTCGCGGGTGGTCTCGGTGCTCTCGTGAGCGTCCCGGCGACGGCTGTCGGGTTCGTCGTCCTCTTCGCTGTCGGTGGTGCCGTCGCGGTCCCGCTCGGCGAGCTCACGGTGTCGATGCTCTCGGTCCACGCCCTCATCGGGCTCGGCGAGGGACTCATCACGGCCCTCGTGGTGACCGTCGTCGTGGCTGTCGCCCCCGGTGCCGCGCGCATCGACTCACGGCGTGAGAGCGCCTCCGTCCAGGGGACGGTACCCGTGTCCGTGCGTCGCGCCGTCGTCGCCCTGTCCACGCTCGCCGCCGCCAGCGCGATCGTCCTCTCGTCGTTCGCCGCCGCGTCCCCGGACGGCCTCGAGGCCACGGCCGGCGACCTCGGCTTCCTCGACGCTGCGGGGACGCACGCGCTCGCGAGCCTGCCGTTCGCGGACTACGGAGCCGCGAGCGGGAGCCCTGTCGGTGCTGCTGGTCTGCTCGGCATCGTCGTCGTCGCGGCGCTCGCGGCCGGGCTGCTCGCCGCGCTGCGCGGGAACGGTCCCGTCGGCGTGACCGTCAGTGCGCGGGGCGCGAGCGACGTTCCTGCGCCGTGACACGCAGCCCGGAGGCACGCAGGCGCCGGATGAGCTCACGCCGCTCCACGCGGACCGCTCCGAGGCGCACGAGCTCGTCGTAGCGCTCCACGGGGACGTCGTAGTGGTCCAGGTCGAAGCTTCGCGGGGGCAGCCCGGCTGCCCTCGCGAAGGCATGGAGCTCGTCGAGCGACTCGTCGCTCACGAGGTGGCCCCAGACGGTCGAGTGCCGCGGCCACAGGGGAGAGTCGAGGAGAACGGTCACACGGCATCATCTCACCGGTCAGCAGCGCAGCGAGGCCGTCTCGGGAGGGGGCGGGCCGGCCATGGAGCGGTGGCGAGCAGGGGGATGGATGCCCCCGCCCCATGGTCGGGATCGTGGGGCCGCCTAGAGGGAGAAGTTCCCCGCGGCCATGCTCTCGGCGTCCTCGTAGGTCGCGGCGGTGCGGCTGAGCGCCGAGGTGATGGCGTCGAGGCCGGCCTCGACCTGGGTCTGGGTGACCTGCCACTGTGAGACGACACCCGAGAAGGCGAGGGCCGCTCCACCCGTCCACGAGCTCTGCAGCTCGGTGAGGTTGCGCATCATGGCGGCCACCTCGGTGCGGATGGACGTGACCGAGATGTTCACGGCCGTGCTCGCGCTGGCCACCTGGCTGACGTCGACGCCGAACTTGCTCATTGCTGCCTCCTGTTCACGCACCGCCCCGGGACGGGCGGTGACGGTCGCCGTCGGTCACCCGGCGCTGTGGAGACGACGCTACGGTTCGTGGCCGAGACCCGGCCTGCGACCGACCACGCCCAGGGAGCAGGGCGCGCAGGCTCGCCCTGTGGGCGGGCTGTCAGGAGGTGGACGTGCTCGCGGAGGTGGAAGTGGAGGTGGAGGAGCTGGACGGCTCGGGGCCGAGCTTGCGCAGCTCCTTCTCGATGCGGGACGCCTCGGCACCGAGGTTCTGCCGTGCAGCCTCTTCCCACGCGGTGCCCAGCGGGCTCACGTAGAGGGCCTTCCGGTTGAGGAGCTTGGTGAGGATCCTGTGCCGTGCCGTGAGGTAGTCGCGCACGGGGATGTGCTCGTACTCCTTGCGGATGTCCTCGAGGTACGCCTTGTACCGCTGAGGCTCGGTCGCGAGGATCCCCATGTCCGCGTCGCAGAGGACGGCGCAGTCGAAGTCCTGCGGGATCGACTTGTGCCGCACGAGCGCGGTGACGAGGGACGTCACGCGCTCCGCGTCGCGGTCGGGGACACCGAGCCCGAGGAGCTCCTCGCGGGCGAGCGCCGCGCTCGCGACCTCGTCCTCGCCACCGTGCGCGGCGTACGCCGCACCGGACGCCGCGCTGAAGATCGCGCCGTGGTACCAGGCGGCGAGCCGCACGAGGTCGGGCTCGTGGGTCTCCTCGGCGAGCTCGTCGACGCGGCTGAGCACGTCGGCCAGGTGTCGCACCGTGTGATAGACCCGGCTCGGCTCGCTCCAGCGGTCGAGAAGGGAGTTCCCGACCTGCTGGATCTCGGCTACGGGTGCGGTGGCACCGGCAGCGACACAGCTCCGGACCCAGGAGGACAACAGCCACTGAGGCGCATCTGCGCTACCAAGAGGCATGGGCCAGCTTTCGACGGGTGGGTGCTCGTGCACCCACGTGTGATCTGCGACCCGCAGTCGTCGCTCCGGATCGTCCATTGATGTACCTGGGGGACTGTACCTCGCATGCGAGGTCGAGGCGAAGGGCACATCGGGGTCCGGCTACTGCTCGGCCTGTGCAGGGAGCTCGATCCGGACGGTGAGCCCCCCTCCCGGCGTCTCGCGGACCTGCGCGGTCCCGCCCAGCCGCGCGACGATCGCCGCGACGATGGCGAGCCCGAGCCCAGAGCCCCCGGAGTCGCGGTTGCGCGAGGAGTCGACGCGGAAGAACCGCTCGAAGACGCGCTCCGCGTGCTCCGGCGGGATACCCGGCCCGTGGTCGCGGACCTCCAGGACCGCGGTCCGCTCGCCGTCGGGGGAGGTGTCGAAACCGATCGCGACCTCGACCGGGGTCCCCGCCGGGGTGTGTCGTGCGGCGTTGCCGACGAGGTTCCCGAGCACCTGCCGGAGGCGACCCTCGTCGCCCACGACCACGCACGCGCCCGTCTCGCCCTCTGGTCGCAAGGGCACGAGGCGCACCGGTCGCGACGGGTCGAGCGCGTGCAGGTCGCTCATGGCATCGGCCGCCACGACAGCAAGGTCCACCGGGGTGCGCTCGAGCTCTCGGCCCTCGTCGAGCCGTGCCAACCGCAGCAGGTCCTCGACGAGCGAGCCCATGCGGGTGGCCGAGTCCTCGATGCGCCGCATGGTGTCGGCCACGGCCTCCGGAGTCGTCAGGGCGCCCATGCGGTAGAGCTCGCCGTAGCCCCGGACCGTGGCGAGCGGGGTCCGCAGCTCGTGGCTCGCGTCGGCGATGAAGCGTCGCATCCGCGCCTCGGACGCCTCCCGCACGGCGAAGCCCTGCTCGATCTGGGAGAGCATCGAGTTCAGGGAGCGGGCGAGGCTGCCGACCTCCGTGGACGACGGCGCCTGCGGCACGCGACGGCTGAGGTCGCCCTCGGCGATCGCCGCCGCCGTCCGCTCGATCTCCGCGAGCGGACGCAAGGACTGGCGGACCGCGAGGTAGCCGACGACCGCACCGAGCGCGGTGATCGCGAGCGCGGACAGCGCGAGGAGCTTCTGGATCTCCCCGACCGTGTCACGGACCGAGGCGAGCGGGAGGCCGACATAGACGACACCCTGGTCCTCGCCGCTTGCCTGGACAGTGAGCGCCACGACGCGCCACTGCGAGTCCGACGGGATGCCGGCTCCGGAGACGTCGACAGCGGCCGTCGTGAAGGGGCCAGGCGGGAGGTCAGCGTCCGAGAACGTGTACGGGCCGACCTTCGGAACTCCGTGCAGCTCGACAGTCTCCTTCTGGTACCGCGGGACCGAGCCGCCGGAGTACGGGAAGAACACGATGTAGTAGTCGCTGGGAAGCGTCTGCTCCTGCTGCGTCGTGAGGGAGTTGAGCGCCTGGTTCGCGAGCTGCTCGGCCGTGCTCTCGAGCTGGCTGTCGATCTGTTCCTCGAGCGTGCTCGAGACGAGGGTGTTCGTCACGGCTGCCGCGATCCCGAGGCTCGCGAGGAGCATGAGCGTGACGATCCCGACGAGCCGTACCCGCAGAGGTGTGCGGGCCCAGGCGGCGAGGACCGGCCCGACGTGCCGGCCCTCGCTGTCGGTGCCCTCGCCGTCGGGAACCCCGGGAGCGTCGATCTCCTCGAGCTCCCACGGGCGTCCCGCCCCCGGCGGAGGTGGGACCGGCCCCGTGCCACCGGGACGGGTCTCGGTGCTCATGCCTGCTTCTTGGGAGCAGGCTGACGCAGCAGGTACCCCACCCCTCGCTTCGTGGCGATGAGCGGCTCGGGCATCGAGCCGTCGGGCAGGGGAGCGTTGTCGATCTTGCGTCTCAGGTACGAGATGTAGGACTCGACGATGTTCGCGTCGCCGCCCCAGTCGTACTGCCACACGTGGTCGAGGATCTGCGACTTCGACAGCACGCGCCCGGGGTTGAGCATGAGGTAGCGCAGGAGCTTGAACTCGGTGGGGGAGAGCTCGACGACGCGGCCGGCGCGGCGCACCTCGTGGGAGTCCTCGTCGAGCTCGAGGTCGGCGAAGCGCAGCACCGCGTCGTCGACGGGCGCGGGCTGCGTCCGGCGCAGCACGGCACGGATGCGCGCGACGACCTCCTCGAGGCTGAAGGGCTTCGTCACGTAGTCGTCACCGCCGACCGTCAGACCGGTGATCTTGTCCTGGGTGTCGTCGCGCGCAGTGAGGAAGAGGACCGGCATGTGCTGGCCCTTCTCCCGGAGCCGGCGCGTGACCGTGAAGCCGTCCATGTCCGGGAGCATGACGTCGAGGACGACGAGGTCCGGCTCGGTGTCCCGGATGAGGGTGAGCGCGCTCATCCCGTCCGCCGCGGCGAACACCTCGAAGCCCGCGAACCGCAGGGACGTCGAGAGCAGCTCGCGGATGTTCGGCTCGTCGTCGACGACGACCAGGCGCGCTTCTGATTCCGTCATGCTCCCAGTGTGCGACGCGGATCTGGATGTCGCCTGGGAGCCGCCTGTGCCCACGTGGGGCACGAGGATCAGATGTAGCGGAGCGGGTTGAACTCTTCGATCGGGATGATCCGCACGCGCGGCAGCTGCGTGGTGAACGCACCGACGCTGTCCTCGAGGTCGTAGAACTTCAGCCCACGCGACGACAGCTCACCGAGACGGCTGTTGACGAACTCGCGGAAGCACAGGATGCCCACCTTGCGGTTCCCGTCGAGCAGCGTCTCCACCTGCGGGAGGAAGTCGCCGTCGTGGCTCGCGAGGAGCACGTCGCCGTCGACGTCGGCGATGGCCTCCAGCGTGCGCTGGATACCGATGTCGACGACCTTCTCGTGGCTCGCGCCGGCGAGCGGGATCGGCCGGTACCCCATCGCGAGCAGCGCCTGCACGAACGGCATGGGCATCTGCCCGGAGGACGCGTTGAGGAAGAACAACGGTGTGACCGGCTGCCCCCACAGCGACGAGGCGAACTCCGTGATGCGGTCCCACCGTGGCCGCTCTTCAGGGTTGGGGCGGTGCCCCAGCACGTTCATGCCGAGCGTGGCGTCGATGTTCTCGCCGTCGACGAGCAGGTACGTGGGACGCACTGTGTGCAGTTCTGTGCCGGACATGGGTCAACTGTATGGCGAATTCTTCAGAACCGGCCCCCGCCCCCGCTGCGCCCGCGGCTGCTCCTGCTCCGTGACGGGCTGCTGCGACGCGACGAGCTGCTGCGTCTCGACGAGCGAGATCGCGACGAGCTCGAGCGGGACGACGAGCGGCTGGAGCCGGACCCGGAGGACCACGACGACCCGGACGAGCCGCCCCAGCCGTTGCCCGAACCGCCGAGGAGGACGGAGAGGAACGAGGGCTCGTCGGCCGGCGGCGCGTCGTCGCCCGAGCTGGTCCACGAGGGGCGCCGAGCGATGTCCGCCCGGGCCAGCGCATGACCGTCGGTCACGGCCTTCTCGGCCGTCTGGGCGGCAGCCAGGGCGGCCGCCGGGTCCGCGGCGCGGGCGGCGATCGCGACCGCGAGCGACTCCCGTGCAGCCGCGAGCCGGGCCCGTGGCGCCTCCGTCAGTGCCGAGCGGTGCTGCTGGACGTACGCGTCGAGCCTCCCGACGGACACCTGCACGCGCCGGACCGCTGCGTCGGCGCGTTCCCGGACACGCAGGCGGGCGACCTCGGCCTCTCGCGCCGGGGCCAGAGCCGCGTCGAGCACCTCTTCCGCGGCGCGCAGACGGTCGAGTGCGGCCAGGGGGTCGCTCCCGGGCGCGCGGGCCCCGGCGATCGCGTCGCGTGCGGCAGCGCTCGCGGAGGCCGTCCGGGCGTGGTCGGGCATCGTGGGCCCGGGTGCCCCGGGCCCATCGGGAGTCCCGCCGAGCCGCTCGACGTCGGCGAGGTCCGCCTCGATCGACGCGACGGCCTCGGTGATGAGCGTCTGCGACGCCGCGAGGTCCTCGACGCCGTCGTGGACGTCCTGGAGGAACGTCGACGCGTGGGCGACCGCTTCTTGCGCGACGCGGTACCGCGCAGCGGCCCCGCGCCGGGACCCGCCCGCCACGAGGCTCAGTCCCTCCTCGACGGACGGCCCGACCGTGTCGAGCAGAGCCGTGGCCTGCGGGATCTTCTGCTCCAGGCTCACCAGCGCCGAGGGCGGGTACATGATCCGGAGGTGACGGAGGGCGTCGGTCGCGGGTCCGATCCGGGCCCGAACCTCGTCGGAGCGCTCGAGAAGCTCGGGCAGGAGGGTGTCGAGCCTCGCCTGGAGGTCACGCAGGGCGGTGAACGCGTCGGCCTGCTCGTCGAGCAGGCCGTCCGCCTCGCCCGTCAGCGCGAGGACGCGGGTGAGCACCTCGCGCGTCTCGTGGTCGGAGACCTCGTGCGTCGGGCGGTCCACGAGCGCCGTGTGGAGAGCGAACGCCTCGGCGAGCCGCGAGCCCGCTTCCTCGAGCGCGACGACGAAGCCGTCGGTCGCCGCGAGCCCGAACTCCGCCCTCGCGAACTCGAGCTCCTGCGCGGAGGACCGCACGGCGTCGTCGAGCGCGACCAGAGCGGCGGACGCCTCCTCACGGAGGGTGGCGGTCGTCGCTCTCGGCGGTGCGCTCACGTCGGTGGTCGGGCCGGCCGGTGCGGACGACGCGTCCGTGCGCCGCCGGGGACCGCGGGAGCCGAGCGCGCCGACGACGAGCACGAGCACGCCGCCACCGACGATCCACGTCCACGGGCTGTCCCAGAACGATCCCGTGAGCATCTCCGTGTAGCCGTCGGCGGCGGACAGCGCCGCCTGAGGCCAGTCGCCCGCACGGAGGTCGGGCTCGATGAGGTCGGTCCGTACCTCGGCGAGATCGTCCTCGTCGTAGACGCCGTCGGTCACCGAGATGCCGTACGCGCGGTCCTCGGTCGCGACCGCGAGGAGGATGTCCTGCTCGCGCAGGTCGGAGAGCTCGGCCGTGCGGTTGGCCCAGTCGATCCCGTCCTGCCCGTCGAAGCTCGGCACGTAGACGACGTAGAGCTGGGCGTCGGTCTCGTCGGCGAACTCCTGCAGACGCAGCCGCACCTCGGAGGAGTCGCCACCGAGCACGCGTGCAGGATCGCTCACCGTCCCCCCGACGGGGGACGGTGCGTCGGCTGACAGCGCGCCAGCCGGCCGCGCCGCCCCGGCGACGAGCGCGCCGGCCACGAGCACCGCCCCGAGCGCCGAGAGGACCGCGCGGCGCGCTCGCCTCACAGCGTCAGCGCTGCTCGATCTCCGGCGTCACCGGGGTCGGGGTGATCTGCGGCGCCGCGGCGGTGCTGCCGTGCTTGAGGGCGGCGAGCCGCGCCTCGATCTCGATCTGCGCCCCCGACGTCTCGAGCTCCTCGAACTGGGCGTCGAGCGACGACGCGGCGACCTCGGCCTGGCCCAGGGCCTTCGCCTCTTCCCGGCGCACCTTGTCCTCGAAGCGCGAGATCTCGCTCGTCGGGTCGAGCACGTTGATCGAGCTGATCGCGCCCTGGACGGTCTGCTGGGCCTCGGCCGTCTTCGCACGCGCGACGAGGGTGTCGCGGCGCGACTTGAGCTGCGAGAGCTTCTCCTTCATCTGCCCGAGCCCGGTCTTGAGCTTGTCCACCGTCTCGCGCTGCGAGGTGATGAACGGCTCGGCCTGACGGACCTCGGTCTCTGCGTCGATCTGACGCTGCAGCGCCACCTTGGCGAGGTTGTCGAACTTGTCGGCGTCCGCCGTGTTGCCGGCGCTCCGGTAGTGGTCCGCCCGCTGCGACGCCGCGACCGCCTTGCCGCCCCACTCCTGGACCGCGGCGACGTCGGCGTTGTAGTCCTGCTCAGCCAGGCGCAGGTTGCCGATCGTCAGCGCGACGGCGTCCTCGGCCTCGGCGATGTTGTTCGTGTAGTCGCGGACGAGCTGGTCCAGCATCTTCTGCGGGTCCTCGGCGTTGTCGAGGAGCGCGTTGATGTTCGCCCTCGCGAGCTGTGAGACCCGACCGAAGATGCTCTGCTTCTCTGCCATGGAAATGCCCTTCTGAGTGCTGGATAGGTCGTGCTGTGCGTGCCGCTGTCTGTTCTGCTGGGCCGTGCCCGTGGACGCTAGAAGCGTCCTCCTCTGCCGCGGCTCCCGCCGCCTCGACCGCCGCCGCCGAAGCCGCCACCGCCTCCGCCGCGGAAGCCGCCTCCACCGAAGCCACCTCCACCGCCGCCGAACCCACCCCCGCCGCCGAAGCCGCCTCCGCCGCGCAGGATCGAGTCGATGAGGATGCCGCCGAGGATCATGCCGCCGACGTTGGAGCCGCCCGAGCCACCGGTGCCGCCCATGCCCCCGAACCCTCCGCGCTGCTGGTCGTCCCAGCGCTGGACGTCCGCCTGGGCGAGCTGCTGGGCCGAGACCACGAGCTGCTCCGCTCGGGCGGCATGCTCGAGGGCAGCCACCGCGTCGTCCGCGCCGAGAGCGCGAGCCTCGGCGAGCAACCGGGAGCCCTCGGAGAGCCGGGTGCGCGCCTCTGGCCCCACCGCGCCCTTGCGCGTCGAGATGAAGTCGTCCACCGCGCGCACCTGGGACTCGAGGCGTCCGAGCGTCTCGCGCAGGAGCGTCGACGCGCGCTGCTGGCGCTCGGCGTCCTCCCGAGCGGGTGCGAGGGCCGCGTCGAGACCCGCCTCGGCCTCGCCCAGCTCGCGGATCGCGGCCAGCGGGTCGCCACCGGAACGGGCTGCCTGCGCGGACACGACAGCGCCCTGGGCGCGGCTCGCCGCAACCCCGACCGACGGGTCGTCGGCCCCGATCGTGCGTGCGTCTGCAAGGTCGGCCTGGATCGACGCGAGCGCCGCGTCGAGCCGGGCGCCGGCCTGCGCCAGGTCCCCGCCCGCGCTGTCGACGGCGTCGAGCAGGATGGCGGCCTGCGCCGTGGCGTGGGTGGCGGCCCGAGCGTGGGCCACCGCGGTGCCGCGGTCACCCGCTGCCACGCTCGCCTCGCCGGCACGGACCGACTCGACCGCGGCGTCGAGCAGCTGCTCGGCCTGGTCGGGATTGAGAGAGACCGAGGCGAGGGACGACGCCGGGTGGGTCACCGAGAGCGTCTCGAGGGTGGCCCGCGCCGGGGCGAGGCGAGCACGCAGCGTCGTGACACGCTCGGTGGTCTCCGCGAGGACCTGCGGGACACGCGCCTCGAGGTCACGGAGCTCGTCGAACTTCTTCGCGTCAGCCGCGAGCGCCTGAGAAGCGGCGGCGCAGAGCGTGATGATCTCGGCCATCATCGTCCGGGCCTGCGGCTCGGCCTCGGGTGTCGAGTCGTCGAGCTGCTGTCGCAGCGTGAACGCCCGGGTGACCTTTGTCTTCGACTCGGCGAGAGTGCGCGCGAACGCGTCGGTCGCCTCGTTGCCGAACTGCGCCTGGGCGAAGCCCAGCTCCTGCTCCGAGGTCTTGAGCTCGTCGTCGATGGCCACGAGGGCGCTGCTGGCGCGCTGGTTGAGCTTGGTCGTGGAGAGCCGCGCCAGCTCGCCCTGCGGGCCGGCGCCCGGCCGGCGTGCCGTGCCGCGTCGCCTGCTGGCCAGCCAGGCGACGACGAGCACCACGGCGATGAGGACGAGGCCCCCGACGAGGAGCCACGTGCCGATGCCGCCCGCCGCTCCGCCGCCCGTCTCGGTGCGCAGCACGTCGACCGCAGCGGTGACGGCGCCGGCCCAGTCGTCGTCCCTGAGGTGGTCCTCGATCGCGGAGGCGAGGTCGTCGTACTGGGCGTCGGTGATCGGCGCGTCGAGGGAGATCGCGAGCCCGTACTGCCGCTCGTCGACAGCGACGGCGAGGAGCGCATCCTCGGTGCCCATCCCCGAGAGCCGGTACGTCTCCTGGGCCCAGTCGACCGGGTTCACCCCGTCGAACTCGTCGACGAACACGACGAAGAGCTGCATGTCCGTCTCGTCGCGCAACCGGTCGAGCTGCGCCTGGACGGCGGACGTGTCGTCACCGAGCACGCCTGCCTCGTCGGTGATGTCCGACGGCACGTTCAACGGGTCGGACGCGCTCGCTGGAGTGACCGCGACGAGGCCTCCGGCGGCGAGCAGGATCGTGACCAGCAGCGTGCGGACCGCGTGGCGGACCGTCACGCCCCGGCGACGGGACGGTTCGGACAGCTGCGACGACGACCTGGTGAGCACACTGCGATCCTCGACCAAGCGCGGGTAAAGCGCAACGCGGCGACGTGCCACGAGATGCCTGCTCAGCGGCGGTGAGCGGTGCTAGGCGCGGCCCGCCGCACCGTCCGCGTCGGCGGCACCCTCGAGGTCCTCCGCGTCGATGATCCGGTACGCGTAGCCCTGCTCCGCGAGGAACCGCTGCCGGTGCGCAGCGAAGTCCTGGTCGACCGTGTCCCGGGACACCACGGCGTAGAAGTGGGCGGTGCGCCCGTCGGCCTTGGGTCGCATCACGCGTCCCAGACGCTGCGCCTCCTCCTGGCGGGACCCGAAGGAACCGGACACCTGGATGGCGACGGAGGCCTCGGGCAGGTCGATCGAGAAGTTCGCGACCTTGCTCACGACGAGCTTCGTGATCTCGCCGGTGCGGAACGCCTCGAACAGGCGTTGGCGCTCGCGGACCGTCGTCGCGCCGGTGATGACGGGCGCGCCGAGGTGCTCGCCGAGCTCCTCGAGCTGGTCGAGGTACTGCCCGATGACGAGGGTCGGGTCGCCCTCGTGCTGGGCGACGAGCTGCTCGACGATGCGCATCTTCCCCGGCGCGCAGGCGGCGAGGCGGTACTTGTCCTCGGGCTCGGCCGTCGCGTAGAGCATCCGGTCGCGCTCCGGCATCGTGTGCCGGACCTCGACGCAGTCCGCGGGGGCGATGTAGCCCTGCGCCTCGATGTCCTTCCAGGGCGCGTCGTAGCGCTTGGGGCCGATGAGGGAGAAGACCTCGTCCTCGCGGCCGTCCTCGCGCACGAGGGTGGCGGTGAGACCGAGGCGTCGGCGTGCCTGGAGGTTCGCCGTCATGCGGAAGATCGGTGCGGGCAGGAGGTGCACCTCGTCGTAGATGACGAGGCCCCAGTCGCGGGCGTCGAGCAGCTCGAGGTGCGTGTAGACGCCCTTCCGCTTCGTCGTGAGCACCTGATAGGTCGCGATCGTCACCGGGCGCACGTCCTTGCGGGCGCCGGAGTACTCGCCGATCTCCTCGTCCGTGAGCGTGGTGCGGCGCAACAGCTCGTCGCGCCACTGCCGGGCGCTCACGGTGTTCGTCACGAGGATGAGGGTCGTGGTGCTCGACTTCGCCATCGCTCCCGCGCCGACGATCGTCTTGCCCGCCCCGCACGGCAGCACGACGACGCCGCTGCCGCCGTGGAAGAAGCCGTCGACGGCGTGCCGCTGGTAGGGACGCATGTCCCACGGCTTGTCGTCCTTCGCCGGGTCCGTCGGGGACAGCTCGATGGCGTGCTTCTCGCCGTCGACGTAGCCGGCGAGGTCCTCGGCCGGCCAGCCGAGCTTGAGCAGGACCTGCTTGATGTTGCCGCGCTCCGACGGGTGGACGAGGACGGTGTCCTCGTCGATGCGGTCCCCGAGGAGGCCGGCCGTGCGCTTGGACTTCATGACCTCGGCGAGGACGGCGCGGTCCGTGGCCTGGAGGACGAGTCCGTGCACCGGGTGGGTCGAGAGCTGCAGGCGGCCGTAGCGGGACATCGTCTCCGCGACGTCGACGAGCAGGGCGTGGGGGACCGTGTAGCGGCTGAAGGCCAGCAGGACTGCGACGACCTGCTCGGCGTCGTGGCCCGCGGCCCGCGCGTTCCACAGGCCCAGCGGCGTGAGGCGATAGGTGTGCATGTGCTCAGGCGCACGCTCGAGCTCCGCGAACGGCGCGATCGCGCGCCGGGCCGCGTCCGCCTGCGGGTGGTCCACCTCGAGGAGGAGCGTCTTGTCGCTCTGGACGATCAGTGGTCCGTCGGTCATCCGGGACTCCTTCGCTCTCGTGCCTGCTCGTGCTCGTGCTCGTACGGTCGTGCGCGTGGGTGCGCCCGGTGGCGCGCCCACGCCGGCTCAGGTGCCGACGGGGACGAGCTCGACGCTGATGATCCGGTGGACGGCGACCGTGAGCTCGGACTCACGGGCCACGTCGACGGCGCGCAGCCGACCGGCGTCCACCCGCAGGGGCCGGACCCGACGTCGTTGGTGCTCACCGACCGGGCCAGTCATGTCGAGCCACACCTCGCGGCCGTCCGCTGCTGCCTCGCGCAACATGCCCAACGCGACGACGGGCTCGGTTGTTCCGGGCAGCGCGCTGCCGCGCACCGAGTCGCGGTGGCGGTACTCGCCCGCCCCCCGTGCGCGGGCGGCGACCGACGCCAGGCCCGGGTCGCCGGCGTCCACACCGGTGGCGGCCTGCGCGTCCGGCGCGGGCGTGTCCCGCCGCAGCGCGGCGACGAGCGCGGCGAGCCGCGCCGACCGGTCCTCGCGCTCGGCCCGAGGCGTGGTCGAGCGGTCCGGCAGACGCACGACGGGGCGCGCGCCCGGTCCTGACCCTGGCCGACGGCTGCGTCGGGCCGGGACGCGGACGCGTGGCGTGCGCCGGTCGGCGAGGACGATCTGGCCGTCCGGCCCCTCCATCGCGGGAGCCATCCCGCGCTCGCGCAGCGCGGCGAGGAGCTGACCGATCGGGGCGGTCGCGGCGAGCACGGTCGGTGCGATGCGGAAGAGCCCCAGCGGCCGCAGCCGGGCGTCGTCGATGAGGCCCGCGAGCAGCGCCGGGTCCTCCACGCGCACGTAGCTCGACGCGACACCGAGCCGGACCTGTCCGTGGCGCCGTGCGGCATCGCGCACGAGGTACTCGAGCGGCTGCGGTACCGGTGTCCGTGAGTGCAGGGCCAGCTCCGTGAGGAACTCCTCGCCCGTGCGACCGGCGTCGAGCGCACGGGTGACCGAGGACGGCGTGAAGCGGACGGTGATCGCCGAACCGCGGGACTCGACGTCGGCCGAGTCCGCGAGCAGCGCCTCGAGCGCGGGGGAGGGGCGACCGGGGACCACGCCGGTGAGGTCGCCCTGGAGGAGGATCTCGTCGACCGCGTCCGGCAGCATCGCGGCCAGGCTCGTCGTCAGCTCGACGAGGACGGTGTCGTCCGGCACCGTCTGCCGCGGGACGCCCGCGAGGACGAGCCCGCCGGGCGCGAGGGCGCCGGCGCCCGTCACCCCGAGCACCTCCGCCTCCGCCATGAGCGCGACGACCGACTCGATCGGCGGAACCGACCGCGGCGTGCGCCACCGCAGCACCGCGAGGACGTCGTCCGGCGACAGGGCGGTGCTCGGCGCCCCGGCGAGGACGTCCAGCACCTCTCCGCGCAGTCGCGGGACCCACGCCCGGTGGAGCTCGGGCTCGAGAGCGTTGCGCAGCGCCCCGCGCTCGTCCCGGGACCCGACGAGCCAGGGCGCGCGAGCGGTCGCGAACCACGCCGTGACGATCGCAGCCCAGCGCGAGGGGACGTCGGCCGCCAACCACTCGTCGGCGTCGAGGGTGGGTGAGTAGGACGCCGGGTCGTCGCCGTCGTCCACGACGAGGCCGGCGACGAGCGCGAGCTCCGCGACGAGCGCCGCGGTCGTGTCGCTCGTCTCGAGCCGCTGCGCCAGCCGACGAAGGTCACGCACCCCCAGCCCACCGGACTTGAGCACCGACGGTGGCGCCACCTGCCATGCGCCGATGAGCTCGGTGACGAGCCGGACCGCCTCCTGGGCTGCGCGGACCGACTCCGCCTCGACCGTGGCGGAGGACCGCTGCAGGGTGCCGGGCGCCGGTTGCAGCGGCGCGCACGACAGCCGCTGGTGCGTCCTGCCGCCCCGGAGCGCCATCGCGACGCGGCGCGGCAGCACCACGTGCTGGGCGTCGGCCTGCTTGACGAACCCGTTCTGGACGAGCCACCGCGTCGGGGCGGCAGCCGGCCCACCTCCCGCGGCGGGGATCCGACCGATCGGCGGACCCCACGTGAGCGCCGAGAGGATGCTGCGGGCGCCGGGCGGGGCCTCCGCGAGCAGGTCGGGGTGCGGGACGACGTCGTGCGCCTTGCCGACCGGACCGAGGCCGCCGGGGTAGGGGTCCTGGACCTCGTCGACCCCGGGCGCCGGGCGCAGCGCAGTGCCGTCCGGGGACCACACGAGCGCCATCTCGTCCAGCGCGGCGAGGATGGCGCGGACGGCGGCGACGTCCTCCTCGGGAGCCCCGCCGGTGATCGCCTCGACCACACGGTCGGCCGTGATGTGCTCGCCGACGCTGTCGAGCACGGTGACGGACTCGAGGACCTCGAGGTGCGCGGCGTCGAGCGTGTTCGTCGCACGCTGGAGGCTCGCCCGGCTGGTCGCACGGGCCGCGAGGGACAGCAGAGTCGCAGGCGAGGGCGATGCGAGGTCGGGGCGGTGGGTGAGCAGCGCGACGAGGTGCTCGTCGCTCCGAGCACGGATCGAATCGCTGAACGTGGCCATCCGCACGATTTTACGCGCCAGGTTGCGGCGCACCTCACGCTCCCGCGGCTGATCGGGCCAGATTTCGCCCGCTGCGTGCTGCAGAGGAGTCGGTACCGACGGGCCGGTGAGGGCAGCGGCCGACCGTCCGCCGAGATCGGGCATCTCTCTCCAGCTCGGGCGGTCAGGCGCCCGATCTCGCGAGGGAAGCCCGAGGTCGGCGACGGCGGCCGGCCGCTGGGTGCACTCTCAGAGTCCGTGGAGGAGGTGCGGCAGCGGCCGCAGCCTGTCGAGCGCACCCGTCGGCACGACTCTGCGCAGGCGCTCGCGGAGACCCTCCGGAGGCCGCAGGTCGGCGCGCGTCACGCGGAGCATCCGCCACCCTGCCTCCACGATCGCGTCGTGCCGCCGCTTCTCGTCGAAGATCACCCGTCCGCGATCGCCCGAGGCGAGCGTCGTGTACTTGACGAGGCCGTCGAACTCGAGCGCCACCTTCCAGTGCTCCCACCCCATGTCGACGAAGAAGGTCCCGAGCCGGGTGGCGACCGGGACCTGCGTGGAGGGTGCAGGGACGCCGGTCGCCAGGAGCACGAGCCGTGTCACGGACTCCCACGGCGACTCCGCACCAGCGTCGGCGAGCTCGACGACGGCGCGGGCGAGCCGTACGCCTCGCGCAGCACCGAGGCTGAGCAACGACGAGACGAGGGCGTCACGCTCGACGCCACGACGCAAGGCGGCGTCGGCGACGACGAGACCCGAAGGAGCGCTTGAGGATCGCGCACAGTCGACGACGGTCCGTTCGAGGGATGTCACCCGGAGACCCGAGCGCTTCGTGACGTCCGGTGGATCCAGGCGTGCCGAGTGCCGGGCGACGTCCTGTGAGGCATGGCCTGATCGCAGCGATCGTTGGTTGATGTGGACGATCGTGGGCGACCGCCACCGCGGAAGGCCCCAGAGGGTCGCCGCCGAGTCGTGGGTGAAGATCACGTCCGGCGCGACCTGCCGGGCGACCGCGGGGATCCGAGAGACGTCCCAGGCGGTGCGGGTCGCATGCTCGGGCCGAGACGGCGGGCCGGGCGTCCCGGCCGGACGCGACACCTCCGGGCGCTCCTGCTCAGCCGGGCCCGGCAGGAGGTCAGAGGTGGCCACACAGGCCCCGCGGCGCACTCGCGTCCACTCGCCCGAGGCCACCTGGGCCTGGACCAGCTGCGGTGAGAGCTCGCGGGCGAGATAGACGGTCGGGAGACGGAGCTCGTCGACCTCTCGTGGTGAAGGACGGCGTCGCACGACGGCACTCTGGGGATTCATCCCGGCAGCACACAGGGAGACGCCGCACGCGCGTGGTCGGGTCCCGCCGAGCACGGGTGCGGACGGTCCGGAGAGCGCCCTGTGCACGAGTGTCGCGCCCTGGCGTCACCACGCTGGATGAGCAGACAGCCTGGTGGGCGATCCGGCTCCTGGCTCCGGTCGTCCCCTCCTCGACCTCGGGCGCTCGGCTCGAGATCGGGCGTTCGAAGGGTCGATCTCGAGACGTATGCTCGAGTTCGAGCGTGCATGTGGGAGAAGCGGGAGCAGCGAGACGCGGCGGGGCTCGGATCGTGCGGAGCCGTGAGGTGACGGGGCTCTCGGGCCCGCGTTAGGTGCGCGGTCGTCGTGGACCGATAATGGGTGGGACTCACTGCCGCGCCACGGAACCATACGTAGCCCGGTATCCTGTGAGGTCACATCCCGACGAGCACTCCGAGGTTCCACGTGCCCACCGGCAAGGTCAAGTTCTTCGATGCCGAACGCGGCTTCGGTTTCATCGCCAGCGAAGAGGGCGAGCAGGTGTTCCTGCACGCGTCCGCGCTGCCCGAGGGCATCACCGCGCCCAAGCCCGGGACCCGCGTCGAGTTCGGCGTGGCCGACGGCCGCAAGGGTCCCCAGGCGCTGTCCGTGAAGCTCCTCGACCCTGTGCCGTCGGTTGCCAAGGCGCAGCGCAAGCCCGCCGAGGACATGTCGATCATCATCGAGGACGTCATCAAGCTCCTCGACGGCGTCGGCAACTCCTTGCGTCGCGGGCGATACCCGGAGAAGGCGGCCGCGTCCAAGGTCGCCACGGTCCTGCGCGCCATCGCGGACGACATCGAGGCCTGAGACCATGCCTGCACCCACATCCACCCCCACCAGGGCAAAGACGGCCCGGCCGAAGCCGGACGCCGTGCTCCTTGCCGCCGTCGACGTCGCCCTCGCGGCGGCGCGCGCCGGAGCCGAGCACGCCGACGACGTCGGCGAGCACCTCGGCGCCACGACCGACGCCGAGCGGCTCGTCTCGCACCGGTTCGCGTGCACGATGCGCGGCTACCGCGGCTGGCACTGGACCGTCACGGTCGCGCGTGCCCCGCGCGCCAAGGTCGCCACGGTCTGCGAGGTCGAGCTGCTCCCCGGGGACGGCGCGATCCTCGCTCCAGACTGGCTGCCGTGGTCCGAGCGGCTGCGCCCGGGCGACATCGGCCCCGGAGACGTCCTGCCGTTCCAGCACGACGACCCCCGCCTCGAGCCCGGATGGACGCCGTCGGGCGACGAGGACGAGGACCGCGTGGCCATCGAGGAGCTCGCGCTCGCCCGTGCCCGGGTGCTGTCTCCCGAGGGACGGGACGAGGCCGCTCAGCGCTGGTACGAGGGGATGCGCGGACCGACCGCGCCCGGCGCCATCCAGTCGGCGGCCGGCTGCGGCTCCTGCGGCTTCATCATCCCGCTCCAGGGCCCGCTCGGTCAGCTCTTCGGCGTCTGCGCCAACGCCTGGTCCGACGACGACGGCAAGGTCGTCTCCCTCGACCACGGGTGCGGGGCGCACTCCGAGACCGAGGTCGCTGCCCACCCGACCGACTGGCCGGCCCCCGACCCCGTCATCAACGAGATGAACCTCGAGATGGTGTCGATGCCCGGCGACCCGGCCGTCGAGGAGGCGCCCGCGCCGTCCGAGACCACCGGCACCACGTCCGTTGTGGAGCCGGCTCCCGAGCCGTGACACCCGGTCCAGCCGCCACGCCGGACGATCCTCCCGGTACCGCGGAGGACCCGTTCGGCACGGCGGAGCTGCGCTCGGCCGTGCTCGCCGCCTGGGAACGGTCGCCCGCTCGCTTCCGGGAGGACGCGAACACCGAGGAGGACCACGGTCGCGGGTACTACCGCGACCGGGTCGTCGTCGAGCTCGCCCAGAACGCCGCCGACGCGGCCGCCCGCCACGGGCAGCCCGGCCGGTTGCTCCTGCGCCTGACCGACGACGGTACCGAGGGCGCGACGCTCGTCGCGGCCAACACCGGTGCGGCCCTCGACGCGTCCGGTGTCGCGTCCCTCGCCTCGCTGCGCGCCTCCGCCAAGCGAGCCGTCGGCGCAGACGGCGCCGAGCCGGTCCCACGGACCGTCGGACGCTTCGGCGTCGGCTTCGCCGCAGTCCGGTCGGTCTCGGACGACGTCGTGGTCGTGTCGGCCGGTCGCGGCGTGCGCTTCTCGCTCGAGGCGGCGAGCGCCGCACTGGCCGGACCGGTGGGCCGGTCGCCCGGGCTGCGCGCCGAGGTCGAGGCCCGCGACGGCTCCCTGCCCGTCCTGCGGCTCCCGGTGCCTCTCGACCCGGACAGCCAGGACGCTGTGCCTGCGGGCTACACGACCGCGGTCGTCCTGCGGTTGCGCGATCCCGCGGCCGCAGCGGCGGTGCGCGCCCAGCTCGCCCAGCTCGACGACGCGCTCCTGCTCGCGCTCCCGTCCCTCGACGAGGTCCGTGTCGAGGCGGGCGACGGGCCGCGGACTCTCGCCGACGCGCCGAGCCGCTGGCTCTCGGTCACCCGGTCCGGGGTGGTCCCGCCCGCGCTCCTCGCCGACAGGCCGGTCGAGGAGCGGTCGGCAGCGGCGTGGTCCGTCACGTGGGCGGTGCCACGTGACGGTGCGATCCGTGAGGGTGTGCTGCACGCGCCGACGCCGACGGACGAGCCGTTGACGATCCCTGCTCTGCTCGTCGCGTCGTTCCCGCTCGACCCGTCCCGCCGCCACGTGGCGCCCGGCGCCCTCGCCGAGCTCGTGGCGAGCGAGGCTGGTCGCACGCTCGCGGAGCTCGCACTCGTGGTGCCGCAGCCGCTCGACCTCGTCCCGACGGGCCTGCCCGCGGGTCGGCTCGACGCCGAGGTCCGTGACGCGGCTCTCGCGGCGCTGCGGGGTGCGCCGATCCTCGGCGGACGGGTCGCGTCGGACGCGGTCGTGGTCGACGGTGAGGTCTCGGACGATCTCGTCGACGCGCTCGGCGTGACCGGCCTCGGGGTGGTCGCGGTGCCGGTACGGCACCGTGCGGCCGCGCGCCTCCTCGGTGCGACGACGATGTCCCTCGCGGACATCGTCGACACGCTGCCGGACGGTCTCAGCGCGCCGCAGTGGTGGCGCCTCTACGACGCGCTGGCGCCGTATGCCGACGGAGACCGCGCCGTGCGTGAGGCGCTCGGCGGGATGCTCGTGCCCCTGGCGGACGGTACGACGACGCGCGGACCTCGTGGGCTCGTCGTCGCAGGCCGGCTCGTGGAGCTCGTCGCGCCGCTCGGTCTGCGCGTCGTGCACCCGGAGGCGTCCCACCCGCTCCTCCTGCGCCTCGGCGCGATGGCGTCCGACGACCCCGAGGTCCTCGCCCTCCCGACGGTCGAGGCGGTCGCGCGCGATGCTGCCGACGACCTGCTCGACACCGATGTCGACGTGGACGCCGGGTGGCCCGACGACGTCGCTGCGCTGCTCGCGCTCGTCGCCGGCGTCGCGGCGGCCCACGGAACGGCTGCCGGGCACGAGCGGGCGTGGCAGGTGCCGGCGTGGCTCGGTGGTCTCCCGCTGCCTGCGGACGACGGCTCGTGGCGGGCCGCGGACGAGCTCGCGTGGCCGGGCTCGTGGTCTGCGGAGCACCTTGATCTCGCGCTCGTCGACGTGCCGGACGACGACGTGTGGGCTCCTGTCGCGCTCGAGACGGCCCGGATCCTCGGCGTCCGGGAGCGGCTCGTCGTCCGGACGGTCGAGGAGCACCGCACCGGCCAGGACCCGCGTCTCGGCGGTGACGACGACCACTCGCCACGCGACGGCACGGCACCGGGGCACGAGATCGCCGGCTGGGACGACTACGAGGAGTACCTCACGGCCGTCCTCGGGCCGGACCGGCCGGTGGGAGACCTGCTCGTCGTCCCCGACCTCGAGGCCGTCCACGACGACTCGTGGGGCGCCGTCGTCGACGTGCTCACGCAGGAGCCCGGGCTGCGCGAGGCGCTGCTGACCCCCGTCCGCTCCCGAGGTGGCCCGGGGAGCGGTGCAGGGACGGGCGGACCAGACGCCGTCCGCTCCCGCCCGGGAGCGCAGCCTGCCGCCGTCTCGTACGCCGCGTGGTACCTCCGGGACGTGCTGCGCGCACCCTTCGTCGCGCCGTCGTCGGCCCTGCAGGCCGGAGGGGCAGCCGGCTCCGGGCCGGCCGCAGGGCTGGGCGCAGTCCTGCCCGAGGCTCCGACGGAGCTCGCCGGAGTCACCGATGCGCGCGTGCTCGAGGTGCTCGGGGCGATCAGCACCGCCGAGGGGCTGGAGTCGTTCCTCTGCGTCGCGGACCCCGCCGGCTGGGACGCCTTCTGGTCGGGGCTGCCGGACGTGGGCACTCCGGTCGCGACACCGGTCGCGCGGGCGGTGTGGTCGGCCCTCGCGTCGGCGGCCGCGGCCGGGCTGGAGCTCGACCCGCTGCCCGAGCGGGTCGTCGCGCTCCAGGGCGGGGTCGCGCGGGTGGTCGAGGCGGACGACGTCGTCGTGGCGGGGCAGCCCATGTGGGCTCAGGTGCGAGCCGTCGTCCCCGTCGCGGAACCGGAGCTGGTCGACGCGGTCGCCGACGCTCTCGACGCGGCGGTCGCCGACGCGTCCGCCGTGGCGGTCCGTGCGAGCGAGGACGCTGAGGAGCGCTCGGTACCGGAACAGCTCGCGCTGGTCCTCGGAGGTGTCAGAGACACCCTGCCGGCGACGTGGAGCATCCACGACGAGCTGACGGTCGACGGGAAGGCCGTCGAGTGGTGGGTCACCACGGACGGCGGGGTGCACGTCGCGACGTCCGAGAGCCCCGAGGCCTCGGGCTCCCGCGGCCTGGCGCAGGCAGCCGGCCGGTGGGCGTCGCGCCACACGATCGAGATCGTGCTCCGCGACGCCGGCCGGGGCGCCGACGCCGCGGCAGAGAACGCCTGGGCGTAGCGCCGCGCGTCAGAGGTTGAGCTGGCGGACCGTGTCGAGCGCCCAGGGGAGAGCGGAGAGGTACGCCCGGGAGACCTGCTCCGGTGTCCAGGCGGTCTCCATGATGCTCTGGAGGTCGCCCTGCTCGTGGGCGACGACCGCACGGAGCGTCGCACCGAGGTCACCCTCGTAGTTCGACAGCGCGGCCGCGACCTCGGCCGAGACGAGCGTCTTCTCGATGAGGACGTCGACCGGGATGCCGGTCTCCTCCGCGAACGCCGAGAGGAGGCCCACGGTGTAGCCGGTGTCGTCGCCGATGAGCTCGCGGCAGGCGGCGGCGCGGGCGAGGAGGAACCAGAGCGCATCCATCTGCTGGACCCGCGAGCTGATGAGGGACGCCATGACGAGCGTGGTCAGACGCGTCGGGCCGAGCATGACGATCGACCGGTGCAACGAGTCGACCCGCTGGGGGAGACCGATGGCGACCGAGTTGACGAGGTGCAGGACGCGCACGGCCATCTCGGGGTCGCTGCCGAGGACGTCGGCGATCTTCGTCGTGTCGACCTCGGCCTGCGAGAGCAGACGGACGACCTCGAGGCACTGGATCTCTCCCGGGGCGAGGGTGCGCTGGGAGACCGGACGCTCCTGCTGGTAGATCGAGCCCATGATGTAGTCGACGCCGAGCGTCCACGCCTTCGCCGGCCCGGACTTGCCGCGGACGTTCTCGGCGATGACGCTGATCCCGGCGTTGTGGGCGATCTCGATGAGGCCGGGCAGCTCGAGCGCCGGGTCGGAGATGTCGACCATGACGTGCGTGACGAACGGTAGGAGCGCCCGCTGGCCCGGAGCGCCCGAGAAGTTCACGAGGATGGTCGGCACCTTGTGCTCGGACAGGGCGATGACGTGCTCGGCGCCGTCGGCGCGGAGCGTCGCGCTGGGGTGGATGAGCAGCCCGAGCCCTCCGGCCGCCAGCGGCAGCGACTGGGTACCGTCGAGCATCTCGGCGGTGCCCCAGATGAACGCCGGGCGGTCGGCGATGTACTTCTCGAGGTCGAGAGACTCGTACGCGTCGTGGAGCAGCTCGCTGAGGTCGGCGGGCGTCCGCCCGGCGGCGTTCGTGATCGGGAGCGCGTAGGCGAGCACCTGGCGCTTGCGGTCGACGATCGCGAGACGGCTGAACGTCGGGGCTGCGGTGGCCGCCGACGACGCCGAGGTGCCGGTTGTGGCGCTGCGGTCGGCGCCCGTGGTGCGCGGTGCACGGGGCGCGTACGACGTCGGCATCGGAGACGGCGAGCTGGTGAGATCCATGGAATTCCTCAGGTGGTGTGCTGTGCCGGTCGTGGGGCCCGCGCGGCAGAAAGGTGGGTCAGGCGGCCACGAGCGGAGCCCGCAGCGGCCAGGGCTCGCCGTCGAGGATGACCTGGAGCGCGTCGCCGGTCTCCGTGTTGAGGACGATGGGCGCCAGGAGGTTGGCGGTGGTGGGCGACGCCTCGGAACCGGGGGTGACGATGACGAGCACCGCGCACCGGTCGTCGTCGGCCGTGAGGCCCAACGAGGTGAGGGCCTCGCCGGCGATCGTCGGCTCGTACTCCGCGAAGTACGGTCCGGGCTGCACCATGAACAGGCGCGGGGCGCCGTCCGTCCCGGCGCGCAGCGTGTAGAGCAGACCGTCGTCGTCGAGCGGCGTGAGGACGTACTCCTGGGATCCGGGCAGGCCGGCGAGGGACTCGAGGAAGTGCACCGACGAGATCATCGCAGGTAGTCCAGGAGGCTCGGCTGGAGGACCCGGGCCGTCGCACCCAGCGCCGCCTTGTAGCCCACCTCCTGCATCTGCAGCTCGATGATGGTCTGGGCGAGGTCGATGTCCTCGACGCCGGAGAGGTCGCTCTTGAGGGTCATGGTCTGGGTGCTCAACGCTTCCTGTGCGGCCGTCAGCTGGTTGGTGCGCGCGCCGATGCTCGACGCCTGGCTGAGCATCGACGAGATGCGCGTGTCGATCTCTGTGATGCGGGAAGACACGTTCACTCCTGGGTCCCGGAGGTCGGCTGCGATGGAGGTGAGGAGGGCGAAGGCCGAGGTGGCGCCGTCGCCGAACACCTGGGCGCCGTCGGCGTCGACGCGGACGGTGGTGTTCTCCCCGACGCGACGCTCGACGGTCCCGTGGGACGTCGCGGCGACGTACTCGCCGGTCACGGCGTCCTTGGTGAACGCGCTGCCGTTCGCCGTCCCGGCGAAGACGGACCGGCCGATGTAGGTGGCGTTCGCCTGGCCGAGCAGCGCGTCCCGGATGCCTTCGACCTCGACGGCGAGCGCCTCCCGGGCCGCGAGTCCGACTGCACCGGTGTTGGCGCCCTGGACCGTGAGGTCACGGGCCCGCTGCATGAAGTCGACCGACGACTGGATCGCGGTGTCGACGGTGGTCAGCCAGCTCACGCCGTCCTGGGCGTTGCGCGCGTACTGCTCGGCGGCGCGCTGCTCCTTGCGCAGGGCCATGGCCTCGGCAGCCTTGGCCGGGTCGTCGGACGCCTTGTTGATGAGCTTGCCGCTGGAGGCCTGCGCCTGGAGCGCGGCCATCTTGGCGAGGTTGTCCTGAAGGTTCGCGAGCGACGTGCGCTGCGCTGACTGGTGCGTGACGCGGGTGATCATCGTCCAACGACTCCCGTTCGGTTGATGAGCTGGTCGAGCATCTCGTCGATGGCCGTCATGACACGAGCGGCTCCCTGGTAGGAGCGCTGGAAGGCGAGCATGTTCACGCTCTCCTCGTCGAGGTCGACGCTGGTCTGGGCGAGCTGGAGGTTGTCCGCGGTGGCGCGGGCGGTCTCGGCGACCACCGCGCTCTGCGTCGCGGCCTTGGCCTTGACGCCGGTCGCGACCACGAACGAGGACCATGCCTCGTCGGGGCTGCCGGGGGCGTTGCCGATCTGCGAGATCTGGTCCGCGATCGATCCGTCCTCGCCGCCCTGACCGGGGTTGATCTGGGAGGGATCGGTGACGGCGACCGTGAGCACGAGGGCCGGCGGGCCGGCGGGGGAGATGCTGAAGATGGGGCCACCCGTCGATCCGTCCGCGCGGACCGTCTCGTGGATGGAGTTGACGCTCGTCGCGACCTTGGTGGCGAGGGCGTTGTAGGACGCCGCGGCCTCGGCGAGCAGTCCGCCCGTGCCTTGGCCGTCGGCCGGCGCGAGGACGCTGAGGACACCGGCGAGCTCACCGCCGCCGAGTGCGGCGGTGGTGCCTGCCGGGACGCGGTCCCACTCGACGCGGACGGTGTCCGCGCCGGTCGCGCCGACCATCGTGGTGCCGCCGACGACCGTGAGCTTCTGGGCCCTGATCCCCGAGACGATGGGGTTGCCGCCGATGCTCACGTCCGAGGTGCCGTCCGGGTGCTCACGGACGGTGGCGCCGGCGAGGGAGGCGAGGGACGTGGTGAGGACGTTGCGCTGGTCGATGAGCTCGTTGGCGTTCCCGCCGGACACGCTGATGGAGCGGATCTTCTCGTTGAGCTCGGCGACCGACGCTGCGGTCGTGTTGATCTCGGAGACGAGCGCGTCGGCCTTGCCGCGGGTCTGCTCCCACTGGGTGGAGACGGCGGAGTAGCCGGTCGAGATGGCGCGCTGGACGGAGTGTGCGCCCTCGATGAGTACCTGTCCGGCCGCGGCGCTCGTCGGGTTGTTCGAGACGTCCTGCCACGTGGCCCAGAAGTCGTCGAGCTGCTTGGCGATCCCGTTCGTGCCGGGCTCGGCGATGGTGGACTCGAGGCGGCCGTACGCCTCGGCGCGCGTCGCGAGGAAGGCGGCGGAGGAGGTGGTGGTGCGCACGCGGGCGTCGAGGAACAGGTCGCCGAGGCGGCTGATCCCGCTCACCTGGACCCCGTTGCCGACCGAGCTGCCCTGGGAGAACATCGTCGCGCTCTGGCCGGATCCGACCGACTGGAGCTCGGCGCGCTGGCGGGTGTAGCCGACGGTGTTCGCGTTGGCGATGTTCTGGCCGGCGACCTCGAGCGCCTGGCGCTGCGCTGTGAGGGCGGTGAGCGCGGTGGACAGTCCGGAGAAGGTGCTCATGGGGTCCTCAGAGGCTCTGGTCGAGGAGTCGGGCAGCGACCTCGCGGGGTGCCGTCGAGCCTGACGCGTCGTAGGTGTGGGAGTCGTGCTGCAGGTTGGCGAGCGCCTCTTGCGTCGCGCGGTGCGACGTGAGGAGGAGCTCGCGGTTGCCCGCGGCGAGCGAGTCGATCTGGTTGGTGAGCTCGAGGAACGCCTGGCGGTGGGCGCGGAGGAGCTCGTCCCACGGCTCTGGTGCCTTGTCCGCGAGCTCGTAGAGGCTGCGACCCGGGTCGAGGCCGAGACTGCGGGCGACGGTGTCCGACTCCACGGAGCGTCCGAGCTCGACCTCGCGGATCTGCTCCAGGACGTTCTCGACCTCGCGGGTCGCGTGGCTCAGCCAGCGCGTCCGGCCGGAGGTCAGCAGCAGCTGCTCTTCCTCGAGCTTGAACAGCAGGAGCTCGAGGAGCTGGCGCTCGCGCCACAGGACGCTGGTCAGCGCTTGCAGGCTCATGGGTGCTTCAACTCCTCAACGAAGGTCACGACCGACGGGGTGGTGGGTCGTTCAAGGCTCATATCGGACGTCAGGGGGGTCCCATGAGGGATTCGACGGGGCGGATCCCTCGATGGGGACCCCATGGGGACTCGATGGGGACCTTCCACCCAGGATATGGCTGATTTTCCTCGGACGCGCGGTGGCAGTTAGGTGCATCTGTGCAGGTGAGAGCGTTGTGAGCGGTGTGTGGAGATCCTCCATGGGGACTGCATGGGGAGTTCTCCCCATTGCGGGTAGGTAACGGATGTGTACGGCGTCGGGTGAAAACGGTTGTCAGGGTCTTGAGTTCTGGCGGTTGCGCCCTGATATTTGACCCATGCAACCGATGGACACGGACCGCTCCGAGCTGGTCACCGAGAACCTCCCGCTGATCGGGTACCACGTCAGCGAGATGCTCATGCGAGTCCCGAGCCACGTGTCCCGCGACGACCTGGCCTCGGCCGGCGCTCTCGCTCTCGTCCAGGCCGCACGGGCCTACGACGCGACGACGGGGGTGCCGTTCAACCGCTACGCGGCGATCCGCATCAAGGGCGCCATGGTCGACGAGCTCCGCTCCATGGACTGGGTCTCCCGCGGAGCCCGCCAGCGGGTGCGCAAGCTCACCACCGTGGCCGACGAGCTCACCGCCCAGCTCGGCCGCACGCCGAACCGCGAAGAGATCGCCGCCTCGCTCGGCGTCGAGGTCACCGAGGTCGACACCGCCCGCGAGCACGCCGCCACGCGCGTCCTGTCCCTCGAGGGCTACGACGGAGCGCTCGCCGAGGTGCTCCCGACCCGCGAGGTCGGTCCCGAAGAGGCGCTCCTCACGGACGAGCGCCTGCGCTACCTCCACGCTGCCGTCGCCACGCTGCCCGAGCGCCTGCGCGAGGTCGTCGAGCAGGTCTTCTTCGAGGACCGTTCGGTCACCGACATCGCCAAGGACATGGGCGTCACCCAGTCCCGCGTCAGCCAGCTCCGCGCCGAGGCGATGATCCTCCTCCGCGACGGGCTCAACACCCACCTCGACCCGTCGCACGTGCCCGCGCCGGCGCAGCCGGACGGCGTCGCACAGCGTCGCCGCGAGAAGTACTTCGCCTCGATCGCCGAGCGGGCATCCCGCAACGTCGCGAGCGTCGCGATCGCCGGTGCATCGGTCGCCTCGGCGAGCCACGCCGCGCACACCTCGCACGCTGCTCGCGCCGCACAGCCGGGTTTCGTCGCGGTCGGTTAACGCTCACACGCTCCAACGAGAAGGCCATGCCCGCACACGGGGGCGTGGCCTTCTCGCCGCACAGAACAACACTGCACGATCCCGGGCACGCACCGACCGGGTGAAGAAAAAGATCTCTCGCAAAACTCTTATGGCCTACCGGTCACCACCGATAGGCACAGTGGCAGCCCACGGACGGGCGTCGCACCTCGGCCCCACTCACGGAAGAAGAACATCATGGGTCTCTCGATCAACCAGAACATCGCGGCAGTCAACTCCTACCGCAACCTCTCCAACACGCAGAACGACCTGAGCAAGTCGCTCGAGAAGCTCTCCTCCGGTTTCCGCATCAACCGTGCCGCTGACGACGCTGCCGGTCTTGCGATCTCCGAGGGCCTGCGCTCGCAGGTCGGTGGCCTCAAGGTCGCGGCCCGCAACGCTCAGGACGGCATCTCGGTCGTCCAGACCGCAGAAGGCGCACTGACCGAGACCCACGCGATCCTCCAGCGAGTCCGTGACCTCGCCGTCCAGGGCGCCAACGACTCCAACAACACGGAGGCGCGTGCCAACATCAAGACGGAGTCGGACAGCCTCGTCGCCGAGCTCGACCGCATCGCGAAGTCCACGAACTTCAACGGCACCAAGCTGCTCGACGGCTCGACGTCCGAGCTGAAGTTCCAGGTCGGTGCTGACGGCGACGCCGACAGCCAGATCACGGTCTCCCTCGCGGGTGCCAACGTGAAGGCCATCGCCCAGAACCTCACGGGTGGCGACCTCACCACGACGGGTACCTCGTTCGCGATCGCCGACGTCGCCCTCCTGGACGGCGCTGCTTCCTTCACCACCTCCAGCGGTGGCGTCGAGAAGACGGTCACCACCGGCAACCTCGGTGCGGCCGGCTCGTTCGACAGCGTCGAGGGCTACGCCGACGCGCTGCGTTCGGACGCCAACTTCGCCGCCAACTTCACCGTCTCGGTGGAGAAGGACGCGAACGGTGCCGGTACCGGCATCGTCGTCACGGCGAACGACGGTGGCACCCTCGCCGCCGTCGACAACGCCACTGCGGGTACCGGCCTTGCTGCCGGTGTCGCGGGCACCGCCGTCACCGGTGGGCTCAACTACACCAACGCCACCAACGCACAGGCCTCGATCAACCTGATCGACGCCCAGATCGAGTCCGTCTCGACCGCTCGTGCAGGCCTCGGTGCACTGCAGAACCGCTTCGAGCACACCATCAAGAACGTCAACGTCGCCGTGGAGAACCTCTCGGCTTCCGAGAGCCGTATCCGCGACACCGACATGGCGTCCGAGATGGTCAGCTTCACCCGTGCGCAGATCCTCTCGCAGGCCGGCACGTCGATGCTCGCTCAGGCCAACCAGATCCCTCAGGGCGTCCTCTCGCTCCTGCGCTGATCCGGTCGCACCTGACTGAGTCGAAGCACACAGCACAGCAGTAGCAGTACCGCAGCATCGACCGGCGGTGGTGGGACAACCGTCCCGCCACCGCCGGTCGGCATTCTGGCCGTGCCCGACCCGCGTGGCCCGCACGACACGACGTACGACAGGAGCACCTCATGGCAGCGATGGGCATCGACGGACTCGTCAGCGGTCTGGACACGACGGCACTGATCTCGCAGCTCATGCAGGTCGAGGCCATGCCTCAGACGCTGCTCAAGTCCAAGGTCTCCTCGACCCAGACCTTCATCTCCGCGCTCCAGTCCCTCAACACCAAGGTGTCCTCGCTCGGAGACGCGGCGAAGACCGCCGCCAAGCCCGAGTCGTGGAACGCCGTGACGGCGTCGAGCTCCGGGAAGTCGGTGACCGCGACCGCCTCGTCGGGCGCGCAGGCCTCCTCGTTGAGCTTCACCGTCGACAGGCTGGCTGCCGCGCAGACGTCCGTGACCGGGAACGTCACGTCGCTCGAAGGGCTCCTCGGCGACCCGCTCCCGACGAGCGTCACGATCGCGACGGGGTCCGGCGCGACCGCGAAGGCCACGGTCGTCGACCTCACCGACGTCACCGACCTCGCAGGCTTCGCCAAGAAGCTCAACTCGTCCGACGCAGGCATCACCGCGAGCATCGTCAAGATCTCCGAGACCGAGTCGCGCCTGCAGCTCACGGCCAAGGGCTCGGGGGAGGCCGCCGCGTTCGACCTGCACGTCGGCACCGTCGCCGAGGCAGACATCCAGGCGGGCACCGCGCCCGCCGCCCTCATGAAGCGTGCCGACGCGATCGTCGCAGCCGGCGACGCGCAGATCACACTCTGGGGCAACCAGGCCGTCACGTCGGCGACCAACACGTTCAGCGACGTCCTCTCCGGAGTCTCGATCGCTGTCACGGCCGTCGAGACGGCGCCGGTCACCATCAACATCACCCGGGACGACGCAGCGGTCAAGAAGCTCGCCTCCGGACTGGTCGGCGCGCTCGGCGTGGTGCTGTCGGACATCAAGTCTCGCACCGCGACCACCACGACGACCGCGGCCGACGGCGGGACCGTCATCACCGCCGGGATCCTTGGTGGTGACAGCGCCACGCGCGCGGTCAACCAGCAGGTCGTCAGCGCTGCGTCCTACCCCGTCGACGGCATCTCCCCCTCCGAGGTCGGGATCGTGCTCGGACGCGACGGCACCTTCACCTTCGACGAGGCGAAGTTCACCAAGGCGATGGCCGAGGACCCGGCCAAGGTGCAGAAGGTCATCAGCGGGATCGCCGAGCGCGTCGCCGAGGTCGCGACGCGAGCATCGGACAAGATCGACGGAAGCCTCACCCTGAAGATCCAGAGCCAGGAGAGCTTCAGCAAGAACCTCTCCTCTCAGGTGGAGGACTGGGACCGCCGCCTGGCCGTCCGCAAGGAGGGTCTGCAGAAGACGTACTCGGCCCTCGAGGTCACGCTCAGCAACCTCAACTCGCAGTCGTCCTGGCTCGCAGGTCAGCTCTCCTCGCTGCCCACCTGGAGCTAGGAAAAGCCTCACACCAGCGCACTCGCCGCCGATAGGTCGGGTATGAGCCAGCAGATGAACTCCGACGCCCAGCGCGCGCAGTTTCTCAACGACACGGTCCTCAGTGCGAGCCCCGCCCGGCTCCTGACGATGCTCTACGACCGTCTCGTCCTCGACCTCGATCGTGGTGCCAAGGCACAGCTCTCAGGCGACTTCGTGGAGGCGAACACCCAGCTCACCCACGCTCAGGACATCGTCGTCGAGCTCATGGTGACGCTCGACGTGGACGCATGGGCCGGGGGCCCGGGCCTCAAGGCCCTCTACTCCCACCTGCTCAAGCAGCTCGTCGAGGCGAACGTCACCCGCGATCCCGAGCAGACGGCCGGGTGCCGCGCGATCGTCGACCCTCTGCGGATGGCGTGGCACGAGGCCGCCGCGGAGCTCGCCCAGTCCGCCGCGCCGAAGGTACCTGTCGGCGCGGGCGTGGCCTCCTCCTCCGGAGTGGGGTTCCTCGGTGTCGGCTGACACGCTCCAGGCGGAGCCCGCCCCGTGGATCGACGCATGGTCCGCAGCCCTCGACAGCGTCGAGATGAGCCTCGCGGAGGCTGAGCGGCTCGTCGTCACAGGGCACCTCATCGACTCGGCCTTCGAGTCTGCGAATCTCGCGTGGAGCGCGCCGACCGACCTCGGTCCGCTGCCCCCCGCGCTCAAGGACCGGGCGACCGCGATCCTCGACCGCCAGCTCGAGATGGCGTCGCGTCTCGCTGAGGCGGCGCGCTCGACGCGCCAGCACATGCAGGTCGTGGACACCGTGAGAGAACGACGCCCCTCCACCCCGGTCTATATCGACCTAGTTGGCTGATATGCCCGGGTGAAAGCGCTCGTGAGAACGAATTCATGGGCCCTTGGACCTCTTATGGCACCCCCTGCACGACCGATAGAGACATTGAGCCAGGAAGGCTCGAGCATCAGGCCACGGATCGGCCGCACCATCCACATACCTTTAGGGGTTGGCGTGTTCGATTCTGTGGCCTTTGTCGCGCTCAACAGCGCGCTCGACGGACTAGCTCTCCGTCAGCGAGTGATCGCCAACAACGTGGCGAACATCAACACGCCCAACTACCTTGCCGGCAAGGTCTCCTTCGAGAAGGAGCTGGCCTCCGCGGTGTCCCGCGGCGACGGCGCCGTCACGGCGACCGAGGGTCGCTCCCTGGAGCCCACCCGCCTCGACGGCAACAACGTCAACCTCGACTCCGAGACGCTGCTCAACGTCGACACCAACCTGCGCTACCAGCTGGCGACCCAGGCGGTCGACGGCACCTTCTCGTCCATCCGCATCGCGATGAGGACCAACTGATGACGACCTTCGGAGCCATCGGGATCGCCTCGACCGGCATGACCGTCAACCGCAAGTGGCTCGACGCCGTGAGCGACAACCTCGCGAACATGAGCACCGTGACCGCGACCAACGAGGACGCGTTCCAGGCCCGCTACGTCGTGGCCAGCGCCGTCGGCTACCCCGAGAACGGCCAGGGCGTCCAGGTCGCCGGGATCGCCCTCGGCAGCGCCGAGGGCCGCATGGTCTACGAGCCCGAGCACCCGCTCGCCGACGCCGAGGGCTACGTGAAGTACCCCGACATCGACATGTCGAGCCAGATGACCCAGATGATCATGGCGCAGCGTGGCTACCAGGCCAACGCCGCCGTGGTCGACCGCGCCAAGGCCACCTACGAGGCCGCCCTCCAGATCGGACGAAACTGATGAGCATCTCCGCACTCGAGAGCGTCACTGCTCTGAGCTCCCTCGGGACCGTCGCACCGAGCGGCTACATCGACCCGACGGAGGGCAGCGGGAGCACCGGCGGCGCCTCCGGGGCGTTCGGCGGGATCCTCTCCGACGCCGTCACGAACCTCCAGGGGCTCCAGAAGACGTCGAACGACCTCGCCGTCCAGGCCGTCACCGGTGACCTCGACGACATCCACGACTACACGATCGCGGCCACGGAGGCGAAGGTCACCCTCGAGCTCACCGCCGCGATCCGCAACAAGGCGGTCGAGGCGTTCAGCGAGATCATGAGGATGCAGGCCTGATGCCCGCGCAGATCACGTCGGCCCTCGGCCGACTCACGACCTCGATCCGCGAGTTCACCGTCGCCCAGCGGACGCTCGCCCTCATCGGCGCAGCGGTGCTCGCCGTCGGCATCATCGCCCTGAGCACGTGGTTCTCCAGGCCTCAGTTCTCCCCGCTCTACACCGACCTCGCGCCTGCCGACGCCAGCGCGATCGTCGACCAGCTCACCGCGCAGGGCGTGGCCTACGAGCTGACCAACGGCGGCACGACCGTCATGGTCCCCTCGGAGACTGTCTACGACATGCGCCTCAAGGTCGCCGCGAGCGGCATCTCGCCCACGAGCGACGGCGGCTACGCGCTGCTCGACGACATGGGCATGACGTCGTCGGAGTTCCAGCAGGACGTCACGTACAAGCGGGCGCTCGAGGGCGAGATCGCCAAGACGGTCTCCGCGATGCAGGGTGTCGAGCTCGCCACGGTCAAGCTCGCCATCCCCGAGGAGACGGTGTTCGTCTCCGAGTCCGCCGCCCCCACCGCGTCTGTCTTCATCGAGGCGACCTCCGGGACGTCTCTCTCCGACGACCAGGTGCAGTCGATCGTCAACCTCGTCTCCGCGAGCGTCGAGGGCATGAAGACCACCGACGTCGCGGTCATCGACTCGAGCGGTGCCGTCCTCTCCGCCGTCGGCGGCGGGACCTCCGGTGGTGGCACCAACAAGCAGACCCTCGCCTACGAGGACCGGGTCGCGGCCTCCATCCAGTCGATGCTCGACCCGATCGTCGGACCGGGCAAGGCGGTCGTCTCCGTCACGGCCGACCTCGACTACGACGCGACCGAGAGCACGCAGGAGACGTTCACCGCCACCGAGGGCGTCCCGGCGCTCATCGAGAAGAACACCCTCGAGGAGTACACGGGAGGCAACGCCATGGCTGCCGGCGTGCTCGGCCCGGACAACATCGCGGTCCCTACGGGTGAGGGTGGCGGCGGGGACTACCGGAACGAGACGAGCGAGTCGAACAACGCTGTCGACAAGCTGACGACCCACACGGTCGCGGCTCCCGGCACGGTCCGCCGGCAGTCCGTCTCCGTGGCCGTCGACCAGGTCGCAGCCGCAGGGATCGACATGGTGACGCTCCAGGCCATGGTCGCAGCAGCCGCCGGTGCCGACCCGGCCCGCGGCGACGTCGTCACCGTCTCGCCGATGCTGTTCGACACCGCCGGTGCCGAGGCCGCCCAGGAGGCGCTCGAGGCCGCCGCGGCGGACGAGGCCGCTGTCGCCGAGGCGGAACAGCTCCGGAACATCATCATCGCCGCCGCCGTGCTCGTCGCGCTCGTCATCCTCGGGATCGTGCTGGCGCTGCGCAAGCGGCGCAAGCCGGACCCCCGCGAGGCGGTCGACCTCGGCGAGCTCACCCGCCTGGACGACGCTCGTGCCCTCGAGGCCGCGCAGATCGCTCAGGAAGAGATGCTGGCACTGGCCGACGTGCCCGACGTGCCGGACCCGGGCCAGATCGCGATCGAGCGCAAGCGCAGCGACGTCGCCGCACTCGTCGACGACCAGCCCGAACAGGTCGCTGAGCTGCTCCGCGGCTGGATGGACACGAAGGCGAACGCATGAGCACCGCCACCCTGAGCGGCACCCAGAAGGCTGCTCTCGTGCTCATGCAGATCGGACGCGACCGCGCCGCGAAGATCATGTCTCGTCTCGACGAGACGGCCGTCGAGGAGCTGACGGCGGAGATCCTCCGGATGGAGCGTGTCGACCGGGACCTCGCCGACGGCGTGATCTCCGAGTTCCACGACATCACGATCGGTGGCGGCTCGAGCATCAGCAACGGCGGCCTCGGCTACGCCCAGCAGCTGCTCGAGGCGACGATGGGCAGCGACCGGGCGCAGACGATGCTCGACCGGCTCGCCACCTCGATGGCCGGTCAGCCGTTCGAGTTCCTCCAGCAGGCCGACGCCCGTCAGATCCTCGCGCTCCTCACCGGTGAGCACCCGCAGACGATCGCGCTCGTCCTCGCGCACCTGCGTCCGGAGCACGGTGCCGCGATCCTCGCGGGCCTGCCCCCGCAGTCCCAGGCGGAGGTCGCGCACCGGATCGCCCTCATGGAGCGTGCGGCCCCGGACGTCGTCACGGTCATCGCGGACGCGCTGCGCCGCAAGGCCTCCACCGTCCTCACCCCGCGCGAGACCTCCGCGATCGGTGGCCTCGACCCTCTCGTCGAGATCATCAACCGGGCCGACCCCGGCACGGAAAAGCTCATCCTCGAAGGTCTCGAGGCGCGCGACAGCGCGCTGGCCGAAGAGGTTCGCAGCCGCATGTTCGTCTTCGCCGACATCGTCCTCCTCGAGGACCGCGCCCTCCAGCTCGTGCTGCGTGGCGTCGAGTCGGCGAGCCTGGCTCTCGCGCTCAAGGGCGCTGGGCCCGGGCAGCGCGACGCGGTCCTGCGCAACCTCTCCGAGCGGGCGAGCGAGAACCTCCTCGAGGAGATCGACGTCCTCGGCTCGGTCCGCATGTCCCAGGTCGAGGAGGCCCGTGCGGCCATCGTCCAGGTCATCCGTCGTCTCGAGGAGAGCGGCCAGATCGTCATCCGACGCGACGGGGAGGACGAATATGTCGACTGACACGTCATCCACGTCCGCGTTCAGCGCCGCGCGCCTCACGGTCGTCACCGACGACCGTGTGCGCGACGCCCAGGAGAGCGCACGGGTCTCGGGGTACGCCGCGGGCTTCGCCGCAGGCAGCCGTGCTGCCGCTGAGAGCACCCGCATCCTCCAGGAACGTCTGCGCGACCAGGCGGCTGCCGCCGAGGCTGCGCGCGACGCCGAGCACCGCGCGGCGGTCCTCACGCTCGAGCGTGCGGCGCGCGCCGCCGAGGCGCGCGTCCTGCCCGTGCTCGACGAGGCGCGTGCGCTCCTGCACACCCTGGCGTTCGACCTCGCTCGTGCGGTCGTGGGCCACGAGCTCGCGGACGCCGAGACCTCCGCCCGGGGCGCTCTGCACCGGGCCCTCGCGGTCCCGCACGACATCCGTACCCAGACGGTCCGCCTCCACCCGTCCGACATCGCCACGCTGCGCGCTGCCGGGACGGACGACATCGACGGTCTCGAGCTCGTCGCGGACCCGTCGCTCTCGCCGGGCGACGCGGTGAGCACGTTCGAGGGCGGCTTCTTCGACGCCCGGATCCGCTCCGCGTTCGAGCGGGCGCTCCTCGCGCTCGACGAGTCGGCCGTCAGCACGTCCACGCCCACGTACGCCGGAGCCGTGTCGTGAGCGCGTCGACGAGCGCCTGGGCGGACGTCCTGCTCGCCGCCGCGCCGGAGCGCGTCGGTCGTGTGAGCGCTGCCGTCGGTCTGTCGCTCGACGTGGTCGGCCTCGACTGCGCGCTGGGTGACGTCATCACCCTCGGCGACCCTGCGACGACAGGCTCCGAGAGCGCCGAGGACTCGATGCTCGCCGAGGTCGTCGCCCTGAGCAACGGCTCCGCGCGCTGCATGCCGCTCGGTGCGATGAGCGGCGTGCGCCCCGGCCTCGCCGCCCGATCCACCGGTGGTTCGCTCCGCGTCCCGGTCGGGGCAGGGCTCCTCGGCCGCGTCATCGACGGGCTCGGCCGCCCGCTCGACGGTCGGGGCCCGCTCACCGGCACCACGGTCGTCCCGCTCGAGGGGCGCTCACCGCACCCGCTCGAGCGCCAGCGCGTCGCCCAGCCGCTCAACCTCGGTGTGCGGACCCTCGATACCCTGACGACCGTCGGTCGCGGGCAGCGCATGGGCCTGTTCGCCGGCTCCGGCGTCGGCAAGTCGACGCTCCTGTCGATGATCGCCCGCGGCACGGACGCAGGGATCTCCGTCATCGCCCTCGTCGGCGAGCGCGGTCGTGAGGTGCGCGAGTTCCTCGAGGACGACCTCGGCCCCGAGGGTCTCGCGCGCTCGGTCGTCGTCGTCGCGACCTCCGACGAGCCCGCGCTCGTCCGCCTGCGTGCGGCGTTCGTCGCCACGCGCATCGCGGAGTTCTTCCGCGAGGCCGGCCAGGACGTCGTCCTCATGATGGACTCGCTCACCCGTGTGGCGATGGCCCAGCGCGAGATCGGCCTCTCCGTGGGGGAGCCGCCCGCGACCCGTGGCTACCCGCCGTCGACCTTCTCGCTCCTCGCGGCGCTCCTCGAGCGCGCGGGCACGTCCGCCAGGGGTTCCGTCACGGGCATCTACACGGTCCTCGTCGACGGCGACGACCACAACGAGCCCATCGCGGACGCTGCACGGTCGATCCTCGACGGGCACGTGGTCCTCGACCGCAAGCTCGCCGTCGCCGGGCACTTCCCGAGCATCGACGCGCTCGCCTCGATCTCGCGCGTCGCGAACCGGGTGACCACACCCGAGCAGCGCACCGACGCCACGACGCTGCGCAAGGTCATGGCCGCGCGGCGCTCCGTGCAGGACCTCGTCGACGTCGGCGCCTACGTCACGGGCAGCAACCCGCTCGTCGACTCGGCGCTCGCCCACCAGGGCGCGATCGACGCCTTCCTCCAGCAGGGTGTCGACGAGCACGCCCCGGCCGGCGCGTCGTGGGCGAGCCTGCGGACCCTCGTCGGCGGGCTGGGGGTGGCAGCATGAGCGCTTTCCGCCTCTCCGGCCTCATGCGCTTCCGCAAGCTCCAGGAGGACCAGGCTGCTGCGGACCTCGCCTCGGCACGCCGGGCCGCTGCTACGCGCGACCTGACGATCCACGAGTTCCAGACCGACCTGGGCGTCGCGGTGTTCCGTGCGTCCGTCGCGTCCCGTGCTGCGCTGCGCAGCTTTGCCACGGAGGCGTCGGTGGCCGTCGAGGTCGCGGCCACCGAGGTGCAGCAGCGCGAGCTCGCGTGGAGCGACGCCCGCAAGCGGTCCGTCCCTCTCGAGAAGCTCTCCGAGCGTCACGCGGAGCGCGAGAGCGTCGAGGACCTGCGCGTCGAGCAGCTCGCTCTCGACGAGATCGCGGGACGCGCCCCGTCAGGCACGGTCCCTGGGAGCGACGCGTGACGGGCGTCGCCGCGGTCCTCGGTCGCATCCAGGAGATCGAGACCGTGACGAAGACCTTCGCTCCTGCCGCAGCCTCGAGCGCTCCGACGGCGACGACCGCGACCGCGAGCACGGCGTCGGCTCGGACGACCTTCGCGTCGGTGCTCGACGCGCTCACGGTCGAGGGCGCGGCCAGCACCGTCGACGAGCCCGCCGCGGTGCCGGCCCCCGGTGCTGCGACGCCGGCCGTGCCCGCAGCCTCGGGCGACGCGCTCGTCGCGGAGGCCCGGAAGTACCTCGGTGTGCCCTACGCGTGGGGCGGCGAGTCCATGAGCGGCATCGACTGCTCCGGCCTCGTCCAGCGTGCCCTCGGCGCGCTCGGCGTGGACATGCCGCGGGTCGCCCGCGACCAGATGAAGGAAGGGTCCGCGGTGGCGTCGATGGCTGACGCACGGGTGGGCGACCTCCTCGTCTTCAACGGGGGCAGCCACATCGCCATCTACCTCGGCGACGGTCGGATGATCGACGCCCCGAAGCCCGGCGACGTCGTGCGCGAGCGTGACGTGTACGAGACCCCGTCGGCGATCCGGCGCGTGCTGCCGGACGTCACCGCGGCCTCCTCGGCCGTCCCGACCGCACGCCAGACCGGCCCGACCACCCAGATCGACGAGCTCCTCGCCTCCAGCGCGGCGCAGCGGTCTTCCCTCTCCCTGATGCTCGGAGCTGCAGCATGACACCCATGACCGCCCTCCCGGCGCGCTCGGCCGACGTCTCCGTGCAGGGAGCCGCCCGCCCCGGGCGCGCGCCCTCGGTGCGCGAGGACCTCGCCCGGTCGCGCGACGACTTCGCCCGCACGCTCGAGCGCGAGTCCTCCGCGCCGGACCGCTCGGCCTCGCGCGCTGCAGACACCGCTGCCGCGGCTCGTCGTTCTGCGGCGCGGGACGCCGCCCGGGACGGTTCCGAGCGGGACACCGCAGGCACGGACCACGCGGCGAGCTCGACGGCGATGGGCCAGGCCGTGCGCGCCGCAGAGCGTGCCGCCGCCGCCCGCGCTGCCGACGGCTCCTCAGAGACCTCCGGGACCATCCCGGCCGACGACGCCACCCCGACGACCGTCGAGACCGGCGACCTCGCCTCCACGGACGGCGCTACGGCAGGCGCAACCACCGGCGTCGTGCCCGAGGTCGCCGTGCCGGTCGTCCCGGCAGAGGCCACCGCGGTCCCCACCGACCTCCCCGCCGGAGCAGGTGCTGCGGAGGACCCCGCTGCACCCGTCGCCGCACCTCTGGCGGCCGCGCTCGCGACGGCGGCCGGCGCCGAGGCGCTCACCGCTCTCGACGCTCGGGGCGCAGCCGGCGCGCGTGCCGGCACGCAGCCGACCGCAGGCGCAGCCGCCGCGCAGGTCGCCGCTGCGCGGGCCACCCTCGTCGACGGTGCTCCCGCCGGCACGGACCGGTCGGCTGCGGCCACCGACCCCCAGAGCACTGCGGCACCCCTCGTCGTCGACGGCTCACGGGTCGTGCTCACCGGACCCGCTCAGACCGGTGCCGCACCGGCCGGTGCAGCTCTCCTGGGCCAGTCCGTCGGCGGGCAGGCGACCCAGGCCGGGGCCCAGCAGACGGTCGCACCGGGTGCGGACACGGCGGCCACCGCAGACGCCTCCACGGTGCGCGCCGACACGGCACCGGCGAGCGGGGCCGCCAGCACCCCGACGACGCCTTCCACGGCCTTCGCGCAGGCGCTCACCGGTGCGGCTGACCGCATCGCCCCGCAGGCCCCCGCGGCCCCGGCGACCCCCGCGAACACCCCGCACGTGCCGCTCGCCGAGCAGGTCCGCGGGCCGCTCGTCGCACTCCGGACCGCAGCGCCCGGGGAGCACATGCTCACCCTGCGCGTCGACCCGGAGAGCCTCGGCCCCGTCCAGGTCCGCGCCCACATCGGGGCCGACGGCATCCGCATCGAGCTCGTCGGAGCCACCGACGCCGCCCGCGACAGCCTCCGCGGGCTCCTCACAGACCTCCGTCGCGACCTCTCCGCGACGGGCATGAACGCGACCCTCTCGCTGGCGGCCGACACGGCCGGACAGCAGAGCCGCAACCCCGCAGGCTCCGGCGACCTCGCCGGCGGCCAGCAGGGAGCCCCCGGCCAGGGCGGCACGCAGGGCCAGGCAGGCACGAAGGCGCAGCGCGACAGCGCGGCCGGCGCCTGGACCACTCCCGACCAGACCACCGATGCGCGGTCCGCCGCCTCGACCACCCACGGCGCCCACGGCGTCGACGTCCTCATCTAAGGAAACCGACACATGACCGTCGACACCTCAGCCGTGAACAGCGCCGCAGGCCTGTACACCAGCTCGACCGGGACGACCGCGAAGAAGGAGCTCGACGGCGAGACCTTCCTGACGCTGCTCGTCGCCCAGCTCAAGTACCAGGACCCCAGCTCGCCGATGGACACCACCGAGATGATGGCGCAGACCACCCAGCTCGCCAGCATGGAGCAGCTCACCTCGCTCTCCACGACGATGTCCGAGAGCTTCGCCCTCCAGATGCGGGTCGCCGCCGCGAGCCTCATCGGCCAGGAGGTCACCTACGCCGGTGCCGACGGCGAGATGGTCACCGGCACCGCGTCCGCCGTCTCCTACGCCGGCTCCGTGCCCAGCGTGACCGTCGACGGCAAGAAGGTGCTGCTCGACGCGGTCGCCTCCGTCACCCAGCCCGGCACCACCCCACCCGTCACCGCCCCTCCTGCAGCCGCGGGCCAGTCCTCCGCGTCCTAGTCCGCATCCTCGAAGGGAACTCCCATGCTCCGCTCGCTCTTCTCCGGCATCTCCGGACTCCGCTCGCACCAGACCATGCTCGACGTCACGGGTAACAACATCGCCAACGTCAACACCACAGGCTTCAAGGCCTCGCAGATCCAGTTCAAGGACACCCTCAGCCAGGTGCTCACCAACGCCGGTGGCGCCCAGGCAGGCATCGGTGGCACCAACCCGGCCCAGGTCGGCCTCGGTGTCCAGGTCGCCGGTGTGACGACGAACTTCCAGCAGGGCGCCTCGCAGGTGACCAACCGCAGCACCGACATGATGATCTCGGGCGACGGCTTCTTCGTCGTGAGCAAGAACGGGCAGAACTTCTACACCCGCTCCGGCGCGTTCGACTTCGACGCGAACGGCAACCTCGTCACCGGTGAGGGCGCGCTCGTGCAGGGCTGGGCCGCGGCCCCCGACGGCACCATCAACGTCAACGGTGCGCTCGCGCCGCTCAAGCTCCCGACCACCACCCTGACGCCGGCGGCTGCCACCACCGCCGCGTCGCTCAGCGGGAACCTGCCGTCCGACGCCGTCGTCGGCAGCGAGCCGCTCACCCGCGACATCGAGGTGTACGACGAGCTCGGCAACGCACGGACCATCAGCCTGACGTTCACGAAGACCGCGACCGGCTGGGACATGACGTCCGGTGCGACGACGACGGCCGTGACCTTCGACGCCACGACCGGAGCCATGACCACGCCTGCCGCGGCCGTCGCGATCGACGGTGTCGACATCGACCTCACGGGCGTCACAGGATTCGCCAGCCTCTCGACGATCAAGGCGGAGAAGCCGAACGGCCAGCAGGCCGGCACGCTGCAGTCCTTCACCATCAACGCGGACGGCACGATCATGGGTGCGTTCTCCAACGGCCTGAAGTCGCCGGTCGGCCGCATCGCGCTCGGGACGTTCGCCAACCCCGTGGGCCTCGAGAAGGCCGGCGGGTCGCTCTACACGACGACGGTCAACTCCGGCGACGCCCAGATCGGCACCGCCGGCACCGGCGGGCGCGGCGGCCTCGTCGGCGGAGCGCTCGAGATGTCCAACGTCGACCTGTCCAGCGAGTTCACCAACCTCATCATCGCTCAGCGCGGTTTCCAGGCGAACTCCCGCGTCATCACCACCTCCGACGAGCTCCTCCAGGAGCTCGTCAACCTCAAGCGCTAGCTGCGGCGGCGTCGTCGCGGATCACCCGCGGCGGCGCCCTCGTCACCGGTGCAACACCTCATACCAGGCACCCGGCGGCCGAAGGGTCGTCAGAGCGGCTCATGGACGGGCCGCAGCAGTGCTCCACGGATGGATTTCTCAGTGATAGTCGTGACGCGCCTCAACGGCCCCCCCTTCGCGGTCAACCCCGACCTCGTGCAGCGCATCGACAGTGCGCCCGACACGATCCTCACCCTCGTCGACGGCACCAAGTACATCGTCGAGGAGTCGATGGCGGACGTCATCACGTCGATCAACGAGCACCGCTCGCGGATGATCGCCCGCGCACAGGAGATCCAGCGCGAGGACAGCGACCACCACCACCTGCGCAGCGCTCCTGCGCTGCGCCCTGGTCGGGACGCGGACGACGGGCAGGGTGACGCCACCGAGGCGGGCTCCCGGACGGAGCGGGCCCCCGAGCTCGCGATCGTCAAGCAGATCTCCAGGGAGGACTCCTAGATGGATCCGGCAACCATCATCGGCCTGGGCGTAGCCCTGGGCTCGATCCTCACGATGATCATCCTCGAGGGCGCGAGCCCGATGTCCATCCTGCTGCCCGCGCCGATGATCCTCGTCTTCGGGGCCACCTTCGCGGTCACGCTGGCCGGCGGCACCCTCAAGGACACCCTCGGGGCGCTCAAGGCGCTCCCTCGCGCCTTCATCAGCAAGCCCAAGAGCGCAGCCGACTCGATCGACACGATCGTCGGTCTCGCCGACCGTGCCCGCCGCGAAGGGCTCCTCGCGCTCGAGGACGCCGCTCGCGACATCGACGACGAGTTCCTCAAGGGCGGCCTCCGGTCGGCCATCGACGGGACCGACCCGGAAGACCTCCGGGCCATCCTCGAGGACCGCATCCACTCGAAGCGCGTCTCGGACAAGCTCGACTACAAGTTCTTCAACGACATGGGCGGCTACGCGCCGACCATCGGCATCGTCGGGACGGTCGTCTCCCTCGTGCACGTCCTCGAGAACCTCGCCAACCCGGCCGAGCTCGGGCACATGATCGCCGCCGCGTTCGTCGCGACCCTGTGGGGCATCCTCTCCGCCAACGTCATGTGGCTGCCCATCGGCAGCCGCCTCAAGCGCCTCTCCGAGCTCGAGTGCACGCAGATGGAGCTCGTCGTCGAAGGCCTGCTCTCCGTGCAGGCAGGTGCCAACCCGCGGCTCGTCGGCGAGCGTCTGCGCAGCCTCCTGCCCCTCAGCGAGCAGACGGCCGCCAAGGAAGCAGCATGAGCTCCGGCGGGGGCCGCAAGGGCAAGAAGGCCATCGAGGAGGAGCACGAGAACCACGAGCGTTGGCTCGTCTCCTACGCGGACATGATGACCGTCCTCGTCGCCCTGTTCATCGTGCTCTACGCCATCAGCCAGGTGGACCAGGACAAGTACGACCAGCTCCGTACCTCGCTGGCCGCCGGCTTCGGCGCACCACAGGTCTCGATCCTGTCCGACGGGTCCGGTCCCATGACCGACATGGCTTCGGAGGTGGTGGTCCCCACGATCGAGGAGATCATCCCGACGATCAACGACAGCGTGCAGGAGACCGAGGTCTCCGCCGTCACCGGTGACACCGAGACCATCGACCCGGGCGACCTCGCGATCGCGCGCCTCGAGTACGCGGGCTTCGAAGAGCTGGCCGCACAGATCGAGGCCGCCCTCGCCGCTCAGGGCCTCCAAGGGGTCCTGCAGTTCAAGATCGACGAGCGTGGTCTCGTCATCGGCATGGTGACGAGCGAGGTCTTCTTCGCCGCGGAGAGCGCCGTACTCACGCCGACGTCGCAGATCGTCGTCGACACCATGTCCCCGTTCATCGCGACCCTCCCGAACGAGGTGTCGATCGAGGGCCACGCCAACACCGTGCCCACGAGCGTCTACTCCTCGAACTGGGAGCTGTCCTCCGACCGTGCGACCCAGGTGCTGCGCCGCATGGTCGAGTTCGGCGGCATACCCGGCCACCGGGTGGCCTCCGTCGGATACGGCGAGGCTCGCCCCCTCATCGCGAACGACACCGCCGAGGGCCTCGCGTCCAACCGGCGCGTGGACCTCGTCGTCCTCTCCGACCAGCCGGAGCGCATCCGCGCCCTGCTCCCGCTCGTCCCGACCCTCCAGGAGGGCTGACATGCCCATCGAACAACGCGTGATGAACGCCCCCGTCCGTCCCGGCCCGGCCAAGCCCAGCGGGATCAACGCGTCGAAGGTCGCTCCCGCGGCCGAGGCAGAAGAGCCCAAGCCCAAGAAGAAGCTCAAGCTCGTCATCGTCGTGGTCGTCTCGGTCGTCGTCCTCGGCGCAGCAGCCTGGTTCTTCCTCCTCAAGGGCCCTTCGGAGCCCGAGGCGGAGCCTGCGCCCGAGCCGGGGGAGGTGCTCACGGTCGAGGCCATGAGCATCAACCTGGCCGACGGCCACTACCTGCGGCTCGGGCTCGGCCTCCAGCTCGTCCTCGACGCGGGCGGCCATGGCCCCGTCGACGCTGCGCCCGCGCGCGACGCCGCCATCGCGCTCTTCTCCGGACGGACGGTCGCCGAGATCGCCGACCCCACGACGCGCGACGCCCTCAAGGCCGAGCTCACCGAGATCCTCGACCACGCTTACCACGGAGATGTGATGGGGGTATATCTGACTGACTACGTCACCCAGTGATCGCTGCTGGGTGAGCTGTGACCGGCACGGATGCCGGTGAGTCGAGGCGCCATGGAGGGCGCCACATGATGAGGTGACCACTTTCCCTCATACCCGTCACGACAGAGCCGATGGTGCTTTTCGTGACGGTTCAGGACATGGCGCGGAGCAGTGCGCGCCGACAGCGCTCAGGCCAGCCGGAGGCCTACGACTTCCGGCGTCCCATGACGCTCGCCCGCGAGCACGGACGCGTCTTCGAGATGGCGTTCGAGACGTTCGCCCGCCAGTGGGGCACGCAGCTCACCTCGCGGTTGCGCGTCATGGTCGGTGCCACCCTCGACGGTGTCGAGATGATCTCCTACGACGAGTACGTCCGCCGGCTCCCCGGCCACACGACCATGGTCCTGTGCAGCGTCGAGCAGACGCGTGCGACGGCCGTCCTCCAGATCCCCAGCGACACCTCGCTCCTGTGGATCGACTACGTGCTCGGCGGCCCCGGCCTCGTCCGTGAGGAGCCGCCGCGCGAGCTCACCGAGATCGAGACCACCCTCATCACGGACATGCTCTCCAGCGCGCTCGCGGACCTGCGCTACGCCTTCGCGGCCGTCGTGCCGCTCGACGTGCGGGTGCGGTCCATCCAGTACAACCCCCAGTTCGTCCAGGCCGTCCCTGCCTCGGAAGCCGTGCTCGTCGCGACCTTCACGCTGCTCGTCGGGGAGGGCACCACGTCGGCGACGCTCATGCTGCCCGCCGACGTGCTGCTCGCCCCGATGCGGGCGGGCGAGGGTGCGGACACCCGCAGCGCGGACGAGCTCAAGAGCCACGCGACAGCCGGTGCGACCGTCCTCCGGACCGTCCAGACCGTACCGGTCGACGTCTCGGTGCGCATGACGCCCCTGACGATCCACCCGCGCGACGTCATCCACCTCGCCGTCGGTGAGGTCATCCAGCTCAACCATCCCGTGTCCCGCCCGCTCGAGGTCGTCGTCGGTGACCGCGTCATGGCGCGAGGCGTCGCGGGGAACAACGGACGCCAACTGGCCTGCAAGGTCGTACACGCTGAGGAGAACGAACGATGAACACCCCCGGAGCAAGCACCGACCAGGCCGTGGCGCAGGACGCTGCAGACGCTCTCGCTCTCCTCATCCCGTCCGAGGTCCCGCTCGTCGCGGTGCCGCGCTCGGCGGGAACCGGTCCGGCAGCGGACCAGGAGACCGTGACCGCGTCCTTCGTCGGCGGCCGCAGCGCGGAGCTCATCCTCGCCGCGGGCTCCGCGATCGGCGAGGCTCTCGCCGGAGCCGGCGCCCTCGTGTCTGTCGCCGACGCCCTCCGTCCTGCTCTCGAGGCCGCTGCAGCGGTTCTCGGCGAAGGGGTCCTGGGCGCCGCGCAGACGCGCGACGCCGGCACGGCCTTCGCGTCCGACGACGTCCGTCTCTTCGCCCTCGAGGGGGCAGGCGAGGTCCGCGGCTGGTTCGGGCTCCGTCTGCGTCCTGACCTCTCGAAGGCCGCCGCCGCCCCGTCGTCCCGGCCCACCGGCTCGTCGGACAACCTCCGCCTCCTCTACGACGTCGAGATGACGCTCACCGCAGAGATCGGGCGCGCGAAGCTCCCGGTCCGGCAGGTGCTCGACCTCGTCCCCGGGACCGTCATCGAGCTCGACCGCGTCGCGGGCAGCCCGGCCGACCTCATGGTCAACGGCCGCCTCATCGCCCGCGGCGAGGTCGTCGTCATCGACGAGGACTACGGCCTGCGCATCACGGAGATCGTCGACCACTCCGAGGCCACCGCCTGATGGACACCGCCGTCCTCGTGCTCCGCGCGGTGCTCTCGCTCGCCGCAGTCCTCGGCCTCATCTGGTACGCGGGGCGCAAGCTCAACGACTCGGCCAACGGGCAGGGCGGGGACGGGTTCCTCGCCCGTCTCGTGGGCGGTGCGGGCGGCACCCGGCGCTCAGGACGGCGCGGCCAGCCGGCAGTCACGGTCACGGTCGTGGCCCGCCAGGTGCTCGGTGCGAAGGCGAGCCTCGCGGTCGTCGACGTCGGGGACCAGCGTCTCGTCCTCGGCGTCACCGAGGGCGGTGTGAACGTCCTCAGCACGCAGGAGATCCCGCCCGTCGAGGAGCTCGCCGAGGAGCTCGCCACCGCGAAGGCCGAGGTCCGCGAGGAGATCGTCCTCGCACCGGTCCCCGCTGCGGCCGTCCCCACCGCAGCCGTCCCCACCGCGGCGACCCCGCTCGTGACGCCCGTCAAGCCCGCGCTCGTCGCCGCCCGCCCGGCAGCGGCCGGCGCGCTGGGCAGCTCGATCCTGTCCCCGACCACGTGGCGACAGACTCTCTCACTCATGCAGGGACGCACGGTCCGACGATGACACCACCACTCCAGGCATCGCCCGTCATGGCACGGGGGGTGCGAGCATTCCTCCTCGCCCTGACCGTCGCCATGATGGCGTTCGCCGGGGTGCTGGCCACCTCCGGCGCCGCGTCGGCGACCGCGGCACCCGCCACGTCGGGCGTGGCGGTCGCGGTCGACACGCTGCCCGCCGCGCCGGGCGACCCCGTCGACCCCGTCACCCCGGTCGACGGGGTCGTCAGCGTGAACATCGACGGCGAGACCACGAAGCCGAGCAGCTCGATCGTCGTGCTCCTCGGGATCACGCTGCTGTCCGTCGTCCCGTCGATCCTGCTCATGATGACGAGCTTCACCAAGATCTTCGTCGTCCTCGCGCTCACCCGGAACGCCCTCGGGCTCACCGGCGTCCCCCCGAACCAGGTCCTCGCAGGCCTCGCCCTGTTCCTCAGCCTCTTCATCATGGGCCCCGTGCTCGGGGACGTGAACACCGCGGGCGTCCAGCCCTACATCGACGGGACGCTCGACTTCAACGCCGCCGTCGAGGCCGGCTCAGCGCCCCTGCGGGGCTTCATGCTCGGTCAGACCCGAGAAGAGGACATCGCGCTCATCACCCGGGCCGCGGAGCTGCCCAACCCCGAGGACCCGGCATCGGTGCCCATGCTCACCCTCATCCCGGCGTTCATGCTCTCCGAGCTGCGAGCGGCCTTCATCATCGGCTTCGTCATCTTCATCCCGTTCCTCATCATCGACCTCGTCGTCTCCTCGGCGCTCATGTCGATGGGCATGATGATGCTCCCGCCCGTGATGATCTCCCTGCCGTTCAAGATCCTGCTCTTCGTGCTCATCGACGGATGGGGGCTCATCATCACGGCCCTCGTCGGAAGCTACCAGTAGGCCCGCCATGGACACCTCAGCCGTCCTCGACATCGGGGTCCAGGGACTCATCGTCGCCGCGAAGCTCTGCGCGCCCATCCTCATCACGGCCCTCGTCGTCGGTTTCGCCGTCTCCCTCCTGCAGTCGATCACCCAGATCCAGGAGGTGACCCTGAGCTTCGTGCCCAAGGCCATCGCCGTCGCGCTCGCCATCCTCATCTGCGGGCACTGGATGATCGCCGAGATGGTCGCGTTCACGAACGAGCTGTTCGCGCGCATCCCCGGCCTCCTCGGGGGCTGAGCCATGACCATCAGCCTCGCGCTCGGTTCGCTCGAGTCGCTCATGCTCGTCGCCGTGCGGATGGTCGCCTTCCTCGTCGTCGCGCCGCCCTTCGCCCACCGTGGCATCCCCGCCACCGTGAAGGTCATGCTCGCGATGGGCCTCGCGCTCGCGGTCAACCCCCGGGTGGAGGTCGAGGCCGCGAGCAGCACGGCGGTGTACATGGGCAACCTCCTCGGCCAGGTGGTCATCGGGCTCGCGCTCGGCTTCCTCGTCGCTCTCGTCTTCTCCGCGGTGCAGTCGGCCGGGTCGTTGATCGACCTCATGGGCGGCTTCTCGCTCGCGCAGGGATTCGACCCGATGAGCCAGGTGAACGGCGCCCAGTTCGCGCGCCTCTACCAGCTCACCGCGATCGTCCTGCTCTTCGTGTCCGACGGCTACCAGCTCGTCATCGGCGGCCTGGTCCGCACGTTCGACGTCCTGCCGATCGGCGAGTCCATCAACCTCTCGCTCGTCGCCGACGCGGCGACGAGCGGGCTCACCGGCATGTTCCTCGCGACCCTCCAGATCGCGGGCCCGCTCGTCGTCGTCCTCTTCCTCGCCGACGTGGGCCTCGGGCTCCTCACCCGTGTGGCACCCGCGCTCAACGCGTTCGCACTCGGCTTCCCGCTGAAGATCTTCCTCACGCTGACGCTGTCCTCCCTGACGTTCCTCGCGCTCCCGCGCATCATCGAGGCGCTCACCGGGACCGCCGTCGAGACCATGCTGGGGGTGACCCCGTGAGCGACGACGCCGGTGAGAAGACCGAACAGGCGACACCGAAACGGATGAAGCAGGTCCGCAAGGACGGCTCCCTCCAGAAGTCGCAGGACGTCAGCGCGTGGATCGGCATCGGCTCTGCCGTCGCCACCATGCCCATGGTGCTCGAGCGGGCGTCCGGTGCGGCGATGGAGCAGCTCGTGGCCGTGCGCTCGGTCATCGCCGACCCCGACCCGCTCACGGTCGTCGACCTCCTCGGCAGCGGCATGGGCAGCATCCTCACGTCCGTCCAGCCGATGCTCATCGCCGTCGTGCTCGCCGCGCTCATCGGGAACGCCCTCCAGGGCGGCGTCCACATCTCCACCAAGAAGCTCAAGCCCCGGTTCAGCCAGTTCAACCTGCTCAAGGGGGTCAAGAACACCTTCGGCACCCAGGCCCTCTGGCAGGGCGTCAAGGCGCTCCTCAAGACTGCAGTCGTCGGTCTCGTCCTCTACGTCGTCGTGCAGAACCTCACACCGGTGCTGCTCACGGCCGGCGGGCTGTCCGTCGGTGCCCTGCTCTCCGCGGCAGGCGGGGGCATCAACACGCTCCTGTGGTTCGCGGTGGCTGCCGGCATCGCGCTCGCGATCGCCGACGTCGTCGTCATCATGAAGCGGAACAAGAAGAAGACGCGCATGTCGAAGTTCGAGATCAAGCAGGAGAACAAGCAGCAGGAAGGTGACCCGCAGCTCAAGGGCGCCATCCGCTCCAAGCAGATCGCGATGAGCCGCAACCGCATGATCGCGGACGTCGCCGGCGCCGACGTGGTCCTCGTCAACCCCACCCACGTCGCCGTCGCCCTGAAGTACGAGCCCGGCAAGGGCGCCCCGCGCGTCGTGGCCAAGGGTGCAGGGCACGTCGCAGCCCGCATCCGTGAGGTCGCTGCCGAGAAGCGCGTCCCCATGGTCGAGGACGTCCCGCTCGCCCGCGCGCTCCACGGGGCGTGCGAGATCGGCCAGGAGGTCCCCGCGGACCTCTTCACGGCCGTCGCCCAGGTGCTCGCGTTCGTCATGGCGCTCAAGCGCCGTGGGGGAGCGGGCGCCGGGATCCGCACGATGCCCGTGCCCACCACCGTTCCACCGTCAGCCACCAGCGCGAGGACAGCCGCCGCATGAACCCCACAGTCGTCACCCACGGACCGGAAGGCCTGACACCATGAAGAACGGTCAGATCGCCAAGCTGGCTGTCCCCGTCGGGATCGTCGGGATCGTGCTGCTCCTCGTCATCCCGCTGCCCGCGTGGATGCTCGACTTCCTCATCGTGGTGAACATCGCCGGCTCGCTCGTCATCCTGCTCACGACGATGTACGTCAAGCGGCCGCTCGACTTCTCGGTGTTCCCGTCGCTCCTGCTCGTCGCGACGCTCTTCCGTCTCGGTCTCAACGTCGCCTCGACGCGCCTCGTGCTCCGCGACGGGTACGCCGGCGACGTCATCGAGGCGTTCGGTCACTTCGTCGTGGGTGGCTCGCTCATCATCGGGCTCGTCATCTTCCTCATCCTCGTGGTCATCCAGTTCGTCGTCATCACCAACGGTGCCGGTCGTGTGGCCGAGGTCGGCGCCCGATTCACGCTCGACGCGATGCCCGGCAAGCAGATGGCGATCGACGCCGACCTCAACTCCGGGCTCATCACGGAGGACGCTGCCCGCCAGCGGCGCGCCGACGTCGCGGCCGAGGCCGACTTCTACGGTGCGATGGACGGTGGCTCCAAGTTCGTCAAGGGTGACGCCATCGCCGGCATCATCATCACGATCGTCAACCTCCTCGGCGGCATCGCGATCGGCCTCCTGCAGCGTGGCATGGAGTTCGGCGAGGCGATCGAGACGTACAGCCTCCTGACCATCGGTGACGGGCTCGTCACCCAGATCCCCGCGCTGCTCCTCTCGGTCTCCTCCGGCCTCATCGTCACGCGGGCCACCGCCGAGTCGGACCTCGGGACGTCCGCGAGCAAGCAGCTCATGCAGTCGCGCACGTCGCTGCTCATCGCGGGTGGGGCAGCGATCTCTCTCGCCCTGCTGCCGGGGATGCCCAAGCTCCCGTTCATGGTCGTCGGTGCCACGCTGCTCTTCGCGGCTCAGCGGATCAAGGCCTCGGAGGCCCGCGAAGCGAAGGAGGAGCTGCTTGAGAAGGCCGTCGCCGTCGCCGGACCGGCGGCCGACACGCCCGAGCGGCTCATCGAGGACATGCGTGTCTCCGCCCTCGAGATCTTGCTCGCCCCCGACCTCGTCGACCTCGTGAGCTCCGGCTCCGACGACGACCTCCTGGCCCGCATCCGTGGCCTGCGCCGCAAGATCGCGCTGGACCTCGGGATCGTCGTCCCACCCGTGCGCACCCGAGACTCGGTCGAGCTCCCCGCGTCGACCTACGTCCTGCGGATCTCCGGTGTCGAGGCCGCTCGCGGTGAGGTGCCCCCCGGTCGCGTCCTCGCGCTCGGCGACGACCTCGGGTCGCTCCCGGGCACCGAGGTCCACGAGCCCGTGTTCGGCCTCGCCGGCAAGTGGGTCCCGACCGAGATGCGCTTCGCGGCCGAGATGACCGGCGCGACCGTCGTCGACCGGGTCTCCGTGCTCATCACGCACCTGAGCAGCGTCATCAGCGAGAACGCCGGCCGCCTCCTCAGCCGTGAGGACGTGCGGATCCTCACGGAAGGCGTCAAGCAGGTGAACCCCTCCGTCGTCGACGAGCTCGTGCCCGGGCTCCTGTCGCTCGGCGAGGTGCAGCGCGTCCTGCAGCGGCTGCTCTCCGAGCAGGTGCCCATCCGCGACCTCGGTCGCATCTACGAGGCGCTCACCCTGCGGGCGAAGGTCAGCTCCGACCCGGAGGGCCTCGTCGAGGCGGCCAGGCTCACGCTCGCGCCCGCCCTCACCGCGCAGCACAGCCGTGACGGCGTGCTGCGGGTCATGACGCTCGACCCCGTGCTCGAGCAGGCGCTCCTCGAGGGCCTGCGTCCGGGCGACCAGGGCAGCCAGATCCTCCTCGACCCCGCTCGGCTCGACGCCATGCTCCGCTCCTACGTCTCGGGGCAGACCGCCGCCGAGAACCAGGGTCACGTCGTCGTGCTCGTCTGCGCGCCCGCCCTGCGTCCCGCGCTGCACTCGCTCATCGTGCTCCACCAGGGCGAGGCCCCCGTCCTCTCGTACTCTGAGGTCACCGGGTCCGGGCTGAAGATCGAAGCGGTGGGGGTGGTGCGTGATGCCGAAGCGATTGCTGCTTGAGGGCAGCGACCTCGAGACGCTCCTCCTGCGCGTGCGCGCCGAGATGGGCCCGCAGGCCAAGGTCATCAAGGCCGAGCGCGTGCGCACCGGTGGGGTCGGTGGCTTCTTCGCCAAGGAACGCTTCGAGCTCACTGTCGAGGTGCCCGACCCGGCGACCGGGGTCGGGGTCCTGGACACCGAGCCGCAGGCCGTGCGGTCGTCGCCGCTCATGACGCCCGCCAGCCGTGGACCCGTGCCCCCCGTCGCTCCCGCCGTCTCGGGCATCGACGCGCTCCTCGACGCGGCCGACGCCGCCGACGGCCCGGTCCACGACGAGGATCTTCCCGTCTCGACCGAGCGGGACTCGTTCGCGAGCATCCTCGACTCGGTCAGACAGCTCGCCTACGAGACGTCCACCGGGGCACCTGTGCGCGACCCTGCGCCTGCGGTGCCCCGAGCGACGACCGCTCCTGTGCCGAACCCGGAGGTCGCTCCCGAACCGGTCCCCGTGGTGCTCGGCAAGAGCGTGCGCCCGGCCGAGTTCGTCGCGGTCCGCACCACCGGAGCGAGCTTCGGCGAGCTCGTGGACCTCGGTGTCCCGCGGCGCATCCTCGAACAGCTGCCCCCCGGCCAGGGCAGGTACACCCTGTCCCAGGTGCTCTCGCACGTCCCGCGCGCGCCACGCCTCGTGCGTGAGCCCGCCTCCGTCGTCGTCGTCGCCGGGGTGGGGGAGCCGGTGATCGACACCGCGTCGGTCATCGCCCGTCGCCTCGGCCTGACGGACTCCGAGATCGGGCTCGCCGGCCGCTTCACCCCGCGGTCCGGCTACGGGCCCTGGGTGCTCACGGGGATGTCGGCGCGCCGGCTGCGGGCGGCGACGGTGGAGACGGAGAACACGCTCGTCGTCGCGCTGGGCGTGGGCGTGGACGCCTCCGACTGGTCGGTGGCCGCGGGTCTCGTCGACGCCTTCGACCCGGACCAGGTGTGGGCCGTCGTCGAGGCCGACCGCAGCATCCGGGACGCCCGCCGCTGGATGGGCGCGCTCGGCGAGCACCGTCCGCTCGACGCGGTCGCTGCCTGCAACGTCACCTCCACGACGGCTCCGGCGGCCGTGCTCGAGCTCGGGGTACCGGTCGGGATGATCGACGCCGTCCCGGCCTCGGCGGTCGTCTGGGCGGCCGCGCTCAGCGAGCACCTCGCCGACCCGCAGTGGGACTGACCGCCGCCCGGTCCGGAGCAGGAGCGGCGCGCCGGGCGCACGTCCCGGGCTGTCCACCGCAGCCGTGTCCCCGGGGCCGCCGGGGCACGCTGGGGTAGTCTCGGTCCATGCTGGTCCTGAGTCGACGCGTCGGAGAGAAGCTCCTCATCGGCGACGACATCGTCGTCACGATCATCGACACGCGCGGTGACGGGGTCCGGATCGGCATCGAGGCGCCGCGCACGACGCGGGTCAACCGCGCCGAGGTCGTCGAGGCTGTCACCGCGAGCAACATCGCAGCCATCGCCGCCGGCGAAGGGGCCGAGGACGTCCTGCGCAAGCTCGTCCGACCCGCAGGGGGCACGCCTCCCGCCCCCGCCGTCCCGACAGCACCCGCAGCGCCCGCCGGACAGAGCGAGCCTCCCGCGTCCTGACGCCGTTTTCATCCGCGACGCCCGCGATGAAGCCTCATACATCTGCGTTCCCGACCGATCTGCTGTCTTGACGGATAGATCCATCCGTCATGAGGCGGAGGGAGCGAGTCGGTGGAAGACATTGACGACATCGTTCAGGAATTCTTGGTCGAGAGCTACGAGAACCTTGACCAGCTGGACCAGGACCTCGTCGCTCTGGAGAGTGCACCGTCGTCCCGCGAGCTGCTCTCGAGCGTGTTCCGGACGATCCACACGATCAAGGGGACCAGCGGCTTCCTCGCCTTCAGCGACCTCGAGCGTGTAGCCCACGTCGGGGAGTCCCTCCTCGTCCAGCTGCGCGACGGCCAGCGGCAGATGGACCAGCACACGACCGACGTCCTGCTGCGCATGGTCGACGTCATCCGCGAGATCCTCGGCCGCATCGAGACCACCGGCACCGAGGGCGGCGTGGAGGTCGACGACACCGTCGCGGCCATCCAGCGCACCCTCGACGGCGAGACCGCACACGCTGCACCCGCCGCGGGCGCGGCGGTCACCGAGCCCGCCGTCGCGGAGCCCGTCGTCGCCGAGCCTGCCGTCGCCGAGTCGGCCGTGGCCGAGCCCGCGGTGTCTGCAGCACCTGCAGTGCCCGTTGCACCCGCAGCGAGCGTCGCACCTGCTGAGTCCGCCGCACCTGCGGTGACGGAGCCTGCGGCGACCGAGCCTGCACCTGCCGAGCAGACGGCACCCACCGGTGGCATCCGTGTCGCCACCGCCCCCCAGCCGGCACCGGCGTCCTCTGTCACCCCCCCTGCGGGGACGCCGGTGTCCACCCAGCCACCTGCCCCGGCGGCCGCACCTGCACCGGCCGCGGCCGTGTCCGCAGCGTCGGAGACCCCGACGGGTCGCTCCTCGAGCGAGTCGTCGATCCGCGTGGACATCGGTCTCCTCGACGAGCTCATGCGTCAGGTCGGCGAGCTCGTGCTCGTCCGCAACCAGATCTCCCAGCTCGCCGGCTTCGACTCCGACGCCGAGCTCACACGCTCCTCCCAGCGGCTCTCGCTCATCGCGTCGGAGCTGCAGGAAGGGGTCATGAAGACCCGGATGCAGCCCATCGACCACATCTGGTCGAAGATGCCGCGCATCGTGCGCGACCTCGCTGCCGCGTGCGGCGTCGACGTCCGCCTCGACATGGTCGGTGGGGACACCGAGCTCGACCGCAGCCTGCTCGAGTCGGTCAAGGACCCTCTCACCCACCTCGTGCGCAACGCGATCGACCACGGCATCGAGACGCCCGCCACCCGGGTGGCGAACGGCAAGTCCTCGACCGGGGTCCTCACCCTGCGGGCCTACCACGCCGGTGGTCAGGTCATGGTCGAGGTGCGCGACGACGGAGCGGGCATCGACCCCGAGCGTGTCGCGGCGAAGGCTGTCGAGCGCGGGCTCAAGACCCCCGAGCAGCTCGACAGCATGACGAGCAACGAGATCCTCAACCTCGTCTTCCTCCCGGGCTTCTCCACCGCTGCGGTCGTGACGAACGTGTCCGGCCGTGGCGTCGGGATGGACGTCGTGCGCAGCAACATCGAGTCCATCGGTGGCTCGGTCGAGGTGGACAGCGACGTCGGGCGCGGCACCACGTGGCGCCTGCGGATCCCGCTGACGCTCGCGATCATGCCCGCCCTCACCGTCCGCAGCGGCAGCGAGATCTACGCGATCCCGCAGGTCAGCCTGCAGGAGCTCGTCGCGCTCGACAAGCAGAAGACGCGGGACGCGATCGAGCACATCGGTGCGGCCGAGGTCTACCGCCTGCGCGGCGCCCTCCTCCCGCTCGTGCGCCTGAGCGACGTCCTCGGCCAGTCCCAGGGCGACGTCGACTCGGCGGTCATCGCCGTGCTCCAGGCCGACAACCAGCGCTTCGGCCTCATCGTCGACCGGGTCCTCAACAACGAGGAGATCGTCGTCAAGCCGTTGGCCACCCAGCTCAAGTCGATCGGCATCTACGCCGGTGCGACGCTCATGGGCGAGGGCCAGGTCGCTCTCATCCTCGACGTCCAGGCGATCGCACGCCGCACCCTGTCCGGCGACATCCCGGACACGGACCAGCGTGGGGCCGACGACCGGACGTCCGGTGGGCACGAGGTCCAGGAGCTGCTCGTCGTCACCGCGGGCGCCGGGCGCCGCGTCGCGATCCCTCTCGCGGCGGTCACCCGCCTCGAGCAGGTCGCTGCCGACCGGATGGAGTTCGTCGGTGGGCACGAGGTCATCCAGTACCGGGACGCGATCGTCCCGGTCATGCGCCTCGCTCGTGCTCTCGGCTCCTTCGACGGGGAGAGCGAAGACCTCTCGCTCGTCGTGTTCACCCGTGGCCACCGCACCATCGCCATGGTCGTCGACGAGATCATCGAGATCGTCAACGACGACGGCGTGGACCGCTCGGCGGTCGATGACATCGGCCTCCTCGGCTCGATCGTCCTGTCGGGACGCGTCACCGAGCTGCTCGACGTCCCGGCCGCGCTCGCGCAGGCGGACCCGCTGTTCTACCAGGACGAGATCGACGACGTGTCGTCCCTCACCAAGACCTCAGAGATGGCGGGCGTCTGATGCCGACCCAGTATGTGACCTTCCGCATCCAGGACGCCCTGTACGGCGTCGAGGTCATGCGCGTCTCCGAGACGCTCGGGCACCACGCCCGCACGCCGGTGCCGCTCGCTCCCGTCGGCATCGCCGGCCTCGTCAACCTGCGGGGCCAGGTCGTCATGACCGTGGACCTGCGCCCGCGGCTCGGCTTCGAGGCGCTCGCGCCGGCGACCGAGTCGATGATGATCGTGGTCGAGGTCGAGGACGGCTCGATCAGCCTGCTCGTCGACGAGGTCGGCGAGGTCCTGACCCTCGACGACGACCAGTTCGAGACCCCGCCGGACACACTGCCGGCGCACGTGCGCGACCTCATCACAGGCGCTTTCAAGCTCGAGACCGGGCTGCTCCTGACCCTCGACGTGGACGCCGCCCTCGCAGCCTGAACGGGCTGGCAGCACCTCGAGCACCTCATCGTTGTCTTCTTCGTCCAGAAAGTCACTCATGTCCACGACCACTGCACCTCGTGCTGCCCAGAAGCCGCCCCCGGCTGCCCAGACCGCGCCCGCGGACGGCGACGTGACGGTCCGCTTCGGCATCCGTGCTCGCATCCTCTCGCTCGTCGCGGTGTTCGTCCTCGTCCTCGTGGTGGTGAGCGTCATGAGCATCACCGCGCTGCGGACGACGAGCGAGGACGCCAAGACGATCGTCGGGCTGCAGACGTCGGTCGCCGGTCCGCTGAACGCCGTGCACCAGAACCAGCTCAAGGCACGCATGATCGTCGCGCAGATCGCTGCAGCGCCGGATTCGGCCGCAGCGGGCGAGTGGCTCGTGGCGCAGGGCGAGAACGACGAGGAGATCGCCGCAGACATCGAGAGGCTGAAGGTGGCCGTGGCTGGTGCCAGCCCGGCGCTCGAGCGCTTCTACCCGGCCTTCGAGGCGTGGCTCGACGCCCGGGACAAGATCGTCGTGCCTGCCGCGCTCGCCGACGACCCGGCGCTCTACACCGAGGCCCTCAACGAGACGGGCGAGCCGCTCAAGGATGCCTACCTCGTCGATCTGGACGAGGCGCACGTCGAGCTCGACGAGTACGCAGGGAGCATCTCCGACGCCGCGAACGCGGAGTCGTCGCGGGCGACGATCATCGTCGTCGTCATCGGCCTCGTCGGTGTCGCGCTGGCGCTCACCGGTGGGCTCTTCGTCGCCGGCGGCATCCGCCGCTCCGTCGGTGCGGTCCAGCGCTCGCTCGAGGCTCTCGCCGGTGGCGACCTCACGGTGCGCGCCGAGGTCACCTCGCGCGACGAGACCGGCGTCATGGCGAACGACCTCAACCACGCTCTCGAGAAGCTGCGCGAGACGCTCTCCGGCGTCGTCGGCTCGGCTGGTCAGGTCACCGAGTCGAGCCACGGCATGAGCGCCGGTGCGTCGCAGATGATGCAGGGTGCCGAGGAGTCCAGCGCACAGATCGGCGTGGTCGCCGCGGCGGCCGAGCAGGTCTCCCGCAACGTCCAGACCGTCGCGGCCGGTGCCGAGCAGATGGGCGCCTCGATCCGCGAGATCGCCCAGAACGCGAACGACGCCGCGAAGGTCGCACAGTCCGCCACCTCCGTCGCCCGCACCACGAACGAGACGGTCGCCAAGCTCGGCACGTCCTCGCAGGAGATCGGGAACGTCGTCAAGGTCATCACGAGCATCGCTGCGCAGACGAACCTCCTGGCGCTCAACGCGACCATCGAGGCTGCTCGTGCCGGCGAGGCCGGCAAGGGCTTCGCCGTCGTGGCGAGCGAGGTCAAGGACCTCGCCCAGGAGACCGCCCGCGCCACGGAGGACATCGCGCGACGCGTCGAGGCGATCCAGCTCGACACGGTCTCGGCCGTCGCCGCGATCGGCGAGATCTCCGAGATCATCGCGAGCATCAACGACTACCAGCTGACGATCGCCTCGGCGGTCGAGGAGCAGACGGCCACGACGAACGAGATGGCACGGTCCGTCACCGAGGCCGCGACCGGCTCGGGCGAGATCGCCGCGAACATCTCCGGGGTCGCCCAGACCGCGGAGACGTCGAACGGCGTGATCAGCGAGATGGGCACCCGCGTCACGGACCTCGACGGCATCGCCGTCCAGCTCCGCGAGCGCATCGCCGCGTTCACCTTCTGACGCCCTCGGTGCCCCTTCCTCCGTCGAGACGGGCGAAGGGGCACCGTCGTCGGTGCGAGAGGGTCCGCGACCGCGATCTCACCCTCTGCAGGGGGTGAGGCGTGGTCGTCGGGCTTCACACGGCGCACGGACCTGCCGATGACACCACCAGACCCGGTCTCCAGGACGGGCGACGGGCGACGCGCCGATGCGTCTGCCCGAGCAGCAGTCATGAAAGGACAGCCCATGTCTTCCAGCCTCGCCGGTGCACCCGAGGTCCGCTTCGGTCTGCGCGCCCGCATCGCGACGTTCGTCGCCGTCTTCGTCGTCGTGGCGACCGCGCTCGAGGTGGTGGCGATCAGGGCGGCGAGCCTCCTCGGTGAGCAGGCGGACGCCCTCGCGGCGACCGACCCGGAGCTGGCTGCGGCGGGGAGCTCGTCGGCCTCGTCGCTCCTGTGGACGGCCGTGATCGTCTTCGTCGTCGGCGTGGCCGGTGCGCTGGCTGTCGGGACACGTCTCGCGCTGCGCATCCGCAACGGCGTCCTCGCGGTGGGTGCTGTGGCCGACGGGCTCGCTGCGGGCGACCTCACGGTGGCCGCCGACGTGCGCTCGAGCGACGAGCTCGGGCTCTTGGCCTGGTCGCTCAACCGGGCGCAGGCCTCGTTGCGGGAGACCATGACGGGTGTGGTCGGCGCGGCTCAGGCGGTCGCCGACGCAGCGCAGGGCCTGACCTCGGGCGCGTCGACCATGACGGCGGGCTCGGCGGAGTCGACCGGCCAGATGAGCTCGGTCGCGTCCGCGGTCGAGCAGGTGACCCGGAACGTCGAGACGGTGGCGGCGGGTGCCGAGGAGATGGGGGCGTCGATCCGCGAGATCGCGCAGAACGCGAACGAGGCGGCGAAGGTCGCGCAGTCGGCGACCTCCGTGGCGCTCTCGACGAACGAGACGGTCGCCCGGCTCGGTACGTCCTCGCAGGAGATCGGGAACGTCGTCAAGGTCATCACGAGCATCGCGGAGCAGACGAACCTCCTCGCCCTCAACGCGACGATCGAGGCTGCTCGTGCCGGCGAGGCGGGCAAGGGCTTCGCCGTCGTGGCGAGCGAGGTCAAGGACCTCGCCCAGGAGACGGCGCGCGCCACGGAGGACATCGCGCGACGCGTCGCGGCGATCCAGGTCGACACGGGGTCCGCGGTCGAGGCGATCGGCGAGATCTCGACGATCATCGCGAGCATCAACGACTACCAGATGACGATCGCGTCCGCGGTCGAGGAACAGACGGCCACGACGAACGAGATGGGGCGGTCGGCGGCGGCCTCCGCCGCCGGCTCCGGCGAGATCGCGGGGAACATCGCGCACGCCGCACAGTCGGTCGGCTCGTCGGGCGAGGCCATCACCGACATGAACGAGAGCATCCACAGCCTGGCGGGCATCGCAGCCGACCTGCGCCGACGCGTCGCGACCTTCACCTTCTGAGGCGCGAGATGCCGACCCAGCGCACCGCGTCGACGATGATGCACGGCGTGACCGGCTCGATCACGGCGGCACGGTCGCGTGCGGCCGCCACGTGGGCGCGCTCGGGCGGGCGCCTGCGTCCACCGACGCTCCCGACGCTCAGTCCGGAACGGTCCGCCGCCCTGCGCACCCGCTGGTCGGACCGGTCGATCGTCACGAAGATCATGGTCGCCGTCGGCGTCATGGCTCTGGCCGCGGTGCTGGCGGGCGGGGTGGGCGCGGCGTCGCTCGCAGCCGTCGACCGGCAGTCGAACGAGCTCTACACGGCGAACGTCGTGCCCATGCAGCACCTCTCGGACGTCCAGGCGATGTTCCAGACGGACCGGGCGAGGACCCTGCAGTACGGGGTCGCCAGAGCCGACACCCGCGCGGAGCTCGAGACCCAGCTCGAGGAGAGCCTCGTCGAGCTCCAGGCCCTCATCGCGAAGTACACCCCGTACGCGATGGACGCGAAGGACGTCGAGACGCTCGCGTTCGGCGTCGACAACTACCACGCGATGGCCCGGTCGGGTCTCTTCCCGCTCGTCGGCAACGAGAACCTCCGAGCGTTCGGCCTGTACGTCGACGGCACGATGGAGCCGCTGAGCCGACTCGTCGTCGAACCCCTCCAGCGCGAGACCCTCGCCCAGTCGGACGCGGTCGCCGACCTCTCGGCGCAGATCCACACCACCGCGATCCGCTCGACCCTGCTCATCGTCCTCGCGACCGCTCTCGGTGCGCTGTCCGCGCTCGGCCTCGCGCTCGTCCTCGCACGCTCGGTCAAGACGCGGCTCGGATCGGTGCAGACCGCGCTCGCCGCGGTCGGGGAGGGCGACCTCACGGTCGAGTCCGGCATCACGGGCGTCGACGAGATCGGGGACCTCGCGGCATCGTTGGCGCTCACGCAGGCGAGCCTCCGGGAGCTCGTCGCGAAGGTCGCCGAGGCCTCGCACAGCGTCCGCGCCGCCGTGACCGACCTCTCGCAGGCGAACGAGACCGTCTCGAGCGGTTCGGAGGCCACGAGCACGCAGGCCGTCGTCGTCGCGTCCGCTGCGGAGGAGGTGAGCCGCAACATCCAGACCGTCGCCGCGGGCGCCGAGGAGATGGCTGCGTCGATCCAGGAGATCGCGGTCAACGCCCAGGCCGCGGCCGAGGTGGCGAGGAGCGCGACGTCTGTCGCGGACTCCGCGCACTCCTCGGTCGGCCAGCTCGGCGTGTCGAGCGAGGGGATCGACGCCGTGGTCCGGTCGATCGTCAAGATCGCCGCCCAGACGAACCTTCTCGCGCTCAACGCGACCATCGAGGCTGCACGTGCGGGCGAGGCGGGCAAGGGCTTCGCCGTCGTCGCGAGCGAGGTCAAGGACCTCGCCGGCGCGACCGCGCGGGCGACGGAGGAGATCGTCCTGCGGGTCGGTGCGATCCGCGTCGACACGGCATCGGCCGCGAGCGCCATCACCCGGATCTCGGAGATCGTCTCGACGATCGACGACTACCAGATGACCATCGCGTCCTCGGTCGAGGAGCAGACGGCCACGACGCAGGAGATGACGCGGTCCGTCGCCGAGGCGGCCACGGGCTCGGGCGAGATCGCCGCGAGCATCACCGGGGTCGCCTCGGCCGCGGCGGAGTCGAGCGAGACCGTCACCCGGATGGGTGCGACCGTCGCGCAGCTCCTGCGCACCTCGGGCGAGCTGGACGAGCAGGTGACCCAGTTCACCTACTGACCCGGCTCGGCTCCTGATCCGATCCACCTCCTGACCCTCCAGGCCCGTCGTCGTGTCTGATCCATCCGCACCACCGGTACACACACGAAAGCGGTCCTCTCATGGCTCTCTCCTCCCGTCTCGACAACCTTCCCCTGGGCCGGCGCCTGGGCGCGAGCTTCGGCGTCGTCGGCCTCCTCGTCGTCGTGAGCGCCGGCGTCGGCATCGCTGCGGTGGCGCAGCAGGCCGAGCTCGCGGACGAGCTCTCCCGCGTGGACCGCGTGGTCCAGGACGCGGAGGTCGCCCGGTTCCAGATCGCCGACCTCACGGGATGGCAGGGCCTCATGATCTCCGACGCCGCGATCCTCGGTCCCGACGTGGCGCTCGGCGCCGAGGGGTACAACCATGCAGGGATGGAGGAGGGCGGGGCCGACGTGCTCACGTGGCTCGACGAGCTCGACACCTCGGCCATGACGCCGTCGGAGCAGGCGGTCTTCGACCAGCTCGCACCGGCGTGGGACGGCTTCTTCACCTGGAACGACGTGGTCGTCGACCTGCTCGCCGAGGGGACGCAGGAGAGCTTCGAGGAGGCGCTCGCGAGCATCAACGGTGGTGAGGCAGGCGCGGCCTACGGGGAGATCCTCGGGCTGGCCGACGAGCTCCAGGCGTCCGCCACCGCGCGGGCCGACGAGCTGCGGGACGAGCAGGTGGCAGCACAGCGCCAGGCGCTCGTCGCTCTCGTCGCCGTAGGGCTGCTCGCGTCTCTCGGTGCGGCGGCCCTCGCGTTCTCGACGACACGGTCGCTCGTCCGCCGGGTGGGACGGATCCAGGTCGTCGCCGACGCGATGGCGGCGTCGGACCTCACGGAGACGACCGGGCTCGTGTCGACCGACGAGGTCGGTCGTGCCGCGATCGCCGTCGACGCCGCGGTGGGTGCCGTCCGTGGCCTCGTGCGCTCGGTCGCGGAGTCCGCCGGTGTCCTCGCGGTGGCGTCCGAGGAGCTGGCGTCGTCGAACACGCAGGTCGCCGCTGGGGCGGAGGAGACGAGCGCGCAGGCAGGAGTCGTGGCTGCCGCGGCCGACGAGGTGTCGCGCAACGTCCAGACCGTCGCGGCGGGTGCCGAGCAGATGGGGGCCTCGATCCGCGAGATCGCGACGAACGCCAACGAGGCAGCGCAGGTCGCCGGGCGTGCGGTCGCCGTCTCGGAGACCACGGCGTCGACGGTCAGCGCGCTCGGCCTGTCCTCGCAGGAGATCGGGAACGTCGTGAAGGTCATCACGAGCATCGCGGAGCAGACGAACCTCCTCGCGCTCAACGCGACGATCGAGGCAGCCAGGGCGGGGGAGGCCGGCAAGGGCTTCGCCGTCGTGGCGAGCGAGGTCAAGGAGCTTGCGGCCGAGTCCGGCCGCGCTGCCGAGGACATCGCACGCCGGATCAGCGAGGTGCAGTCCCAGACCCTCTCGGCGGTCACGGCCATCAGCGAGGTCTCCCAGATCATCGCGAGCATCAACGACTACCAGCTGACCATCGCGTCCGCCGTCGAGGAGCAGACGGCCACGACGAACGAGATGAGCCGCTCGGTCACCGAGGCGGCGACCGGTTCTGGCGAGATCGCCGCGAACATCTCGGGGGTGGCCGTGGCTGCGAGCTCGTCGAGCGAGACCCTCGGCCAGATGACGGGCACGGTCGCCGAGCTCGCCGAGATGGCGGACAGCCTGCGCCGCCAGGTCTCCGTCTACACGTACTGACGGACGACCGACAGTTCACCTCCCGCCGCCGTCGTGGGCGCCTCACACCCGGTCTGTCGTGGCCGATAGGAGGACCGGTCACAGTGCACGCAGCACGCGACGCGGACAGGAAGCGGGACATGAGAAGCATCTCGAGCAGGGCGCGAGGCCTTGCGACGACAGCGGTGGCGGCGGTGGTCGCTTCGATCACGCTCACGGCGTGCGCGAGCGGCGACGCCGCGGGAGCAGACGGCGACGGCCAGCTCGTCGGTGTCGCGATGCCGACGACGACGTCGCTCCGCTGGGTCGGTGACGGCACCAACGTCGAGGCTCAGCTGGAGGCGCTCGGGTACACGGTCGACCTCCAGTACGCCGAGGACGACGTGCCCACCCAGGTCGCCCAGGTGCAGAAGATGATCGACGACGGCGCCGACCTCCTCATCATCGGCTCCATCGACGGCACCGCCCTCAAGGCCCAGCTCGCCGAGGCCGCCGCTGCGGACATCCCCGTCATCGCGTACGACCGGCTCATCCGTGACAGCGCCGACGTCGACTACTACGCGACGTTCGACAACTACCGCGTCGGCGTCCAGCAGGCCACGACCCTCCTCCAGGGCCTCGGCGTGCTCGACGAGACCGGCGCGCCCACCGGCGCGGCCGGCCCGTTCGTCATCGAGGCCTTCGCCGGCTCCCCGGACGACAACAACGCGACCGTGTTCTACAACGGTGCGCTCGCGACCCTCCAGCCCTACATCGACAGCGGTGTGCTCCAGGTGCCGTCGGGTGAGACCGCCTTCGAGACGATCGCCACGCTCAAGTGGGACGGTGCGACCGCCGCGGAGCGCATGAACGCGCTCCTCGCGGGCACCTACGCGGGGACGGACCTCGTCATCGACGGTGTCCTCTCGCCCTACGACGGCATCTCGCGCGCCATCATCGACGCGCTCAAGGCCGACGGCTACGGCACGGACGCCAAGCCGCTGCCGATCGTCTCGGGCCAGGACGCGGAGGCGGACTCGGTGAAGTCGATCATCGCGGGCGAGCAGCACTCCACGATCTACAAGGACACCCGCCAGCTCGCCGAGGTCGCGGTCGCCATGGGCGACGCCCTCCTCAAGGGCGACGAGCCCGAGGTCAACGACGTGACGTCGTACGACAACGGCGTCGAGGTGGTCCCCACGTACCTCCTCGCACCGCTCGTCGTCGACGTGTCGAACTACGAGGCGCTCCTCGTCGGCGGCGGCTACTACACGGAGGACGAGCTGCGATGACCGTCACCTTTTCCGAGGACCTGCGCAGGCACTGGTTCTGGGACCGCCCCGTCGGGGTGAAGATCGCGACGTCCCTCGTCGTCATGGCCGTCGTCTTCGGCGCTGTCGGTGGCCTCGGCGCCGTCGCCCTCGCCCGGGCAGGCAGCAACCTCGAGGAGGTCAACACGCTCACCGGTGAGCTCCAGGGCAACCTCGGAGACCTGCGAGCGGCCCAGGCCACGAGCCACCTCCTCGTCCGCCGTGCAGCCGGCGCCACCGATGATGCGACGCGGGAGCAGATCCTCACGTCGTCGTCGTGGAACGACCGCACGGTGGAGAAGCTCATCGCGGAGGTCGAGGGATACGAGCAGTCCGAGACGCAGCAGTGGAGCGACTTCGTCGACCGCTGGGAGGCGTGGACGGCCTACCGGGACGCCACGATCATCCCGCTCGCGTCAGAGGGCGACGTCACCGGCGTGGAGAACGCTCTGGCTGCCGACGTGGCGGGCGACCCCGACAGGGCAGGCCGGGCGCTCCTCCTCGCGCAGGGGCAGATCGACTTCCAGGTCGGGGCAGTCCTGGCCGGCGCTCAGGACGAGGTGCGACGCACGATCCTCGCCCTGGTCATCGGCTTCCTCATCGGGGCTGGTATCGCGATCACGGTCGCCGTCCTCGTGACGCGGCGCGTGACGTCCTCGATCAACGACGTGAAGTTCGCGCTCGAGACGATGGCGACCGGAGACCTCACTCACACGGTAGAGATCCGCAGCCGCGACGAGCTCGGTCAGATGTCCGCGTCGTTCGACGAGGCGCAGGAGAACCTGCGGGCCACGATGGCCGGAGTGGTCGACACGGCCGCCACCGTCGCCGCCGCGGCGGAGGAGCTCGCCACGGCGAACGCCGAGGTCGCCGCCGGCACGGAGGAGACGAGCGCGCAGGCGGGCGTCGTCGCCGCTGCCGCGGACCAGGTGAACCAGAACGTCCAGACCGTCGCGGCAGGTGCCGAGCAGATGGGCGCCTCGATCCGCGAGATCGCGAGCAACGCGAACGAGGCGGCGAAGATCGCCGGCCGCGCCGTGGAGCACTCGACGGCGACCGCCGTGACGGTGGGCCACCTCGGTGAGACCTCGCAGGCGATCGGCACGGTCGTCAAGGTCATCACGAGCATCGCGGAGCAGACGAACCTCCTCGCGCTCAACGCGACGATCGAGGCCGCCCGGGCGGGCGAGGCCGGCAAGGGCTTCGCCGTCGTCGCGAGCGAGGTCAAGGAGCTCGCCTCCGAGTCGGGTCGCGCGGCCGAGGACATCGCCCGCCGGATCGACGAGGTGCAGAGCCAGACGGCCTCCGCGGTCTCCGCCATCAGCGAGATCACGGCGATCATCTCGAGCATCAGCGACTTCCAGATCACCATCGCCTCGGCGGTGGAGGAGCAGACCGCCACGACCAACGAGATGAGCCGTGGCGTCACCGAGGCCGCGTCCGGCGTCGGTGAGATCGCCGCGAACATCGGCGGCGTGGCCTCGGCCGCAGCGATCTCCTCGGAGGTCGTCACCCAGATGGGCGACTCGGTCTCCGAGCTCGCGAAGATGTCCGCCGACCTTCGTGTGCGCGTCGCGCAGTTCACGATCTAGACGCATGACAGACGGGGACAGGTTCAGCAGATGACCATTCGTGTGGTGGTGGTGGACGACTCGGTGGTGATCCGCCGGCTCGTGGTCCAGGCGCTCGAGAGCGATCCTGACGTGGAGGTCGTGGCGACGGCCGCGAACGGGCGCCTTGCGCTCGCGAAGGTGGAGCAGCACGCTCCGGACGCCGTGACCATGGACATCGAGATGCCCGAGCTCAACGGCGTCGAGTCGGTGCGCGAGCTGCGCAAGCGCGGGCACACGATGCCGATCATCATGTTCTCGACGCTCACGGAGCGCGGGGCCGCAGCGACGTTCGACGCGCTCGACGCCGGTGCCTCGGACTATGTGGCGAAGCCGTCGAACGTGGGCAGCATCAACGAGTCGCTCAAGGCGGTCGCCGACCAGCTCATCCCGAAGATCCGCGCGCTCGTCCCGAGGTCCGTCGGCCGATCGTCGCCGGCACGGACGGCCGGACCGGCTGCGGGGCGCGGTCGCGCCGACGCTGCGCAGCCGAGACCTGTGGTGAGCCTGCGGACGGCGCCACGGCGCCACCCGGTCCGGGCGGTCGTCCTCGGCTGCTCGACCGGTGGGCCGGAGGCACTGTCCCGGGTCATCGAGCGGATCACCGAGCCGCTGCCGGTCCCGCTCCTCGTGGTCCAGCACATGCCGGCGGTGTTCACACGTCAGCTCGCGCACCGCCTCGACCGGCTCGGCCCGTCCCAGGTCCACGAGGCGACCCACGGGCAGGTGCTCGAGGCCGGTGGCGTGTACATCGCGCCGGGCGACACGCACATGGAGATCGAGGGCACGGCCGGGCGGTACCGGGCGAAGATCACGCACGGCGCACCGGTGAACTTCTGCCGCCCGTCCGTGGACGTGCTCTTCCGGTCGGCGCTCGGCGTCGTCGGGTCCGAGCTCCTCGCGGTCATCCTCACGGGGATGGGCGCGGACGGGAAGGTCGGCGCGGGTGCGGTCGCGGACGCCGGCGGGACCGTCGTCGTCCAGGACGAGGAGACGTCCGTCGTGTGGGGCATGCCCGGCGCGACAGCGATGGCCGGCTACGCGCACAGGGTGCTGCCGATCAGCGAGATCGGGCACACCATCTCAGGGATCGTCCAAGCGAGCCAAGGTGCACAGGAGGTGTCACGGTGAGTCTGACTGCAGAGAGCTTTACGTTCGTCGCGGACCTGGTCCGCAAGAAGAGTGCGATCCACCTGCCTCCCGGCAAGGAGTACCTCGTGGAGAGCCGGCTCATGCCGCTCGCCCGGCGGGCCGGGATCTCCGTCGACGACTACGTCCGTCGCCAGCGCACGACGGCGAGCCTCACGGAGGCCGAGCTCATCGTCGAGGCCCTCACCACGAACGAGACGAGCTGGTTCCGCGACGCGCTGCCGTTCCTCACGCTCGCGGGACACGTCCTGCCCGAGGTCTTGGCGAACAAGCCGCCGACCGCGCCGCTGAAGATCTGGTCCGCGGCCTGCTCGACGGGCCAGGAGCCGTACTCGATCGCCATGACGCTCCTCGACGCGCTCGCCGGACCCACACCGCGCATCGAGATCACCGCGACCGACCTGTCGGGCGAGGTGCTCGCGAAGGCCGAGCGAGGCGCGTACACGCAGCTCGAGGTCAACCGCGGTCTCCCTGCGAAGTACCTCGTCAAGCACTTCACCAAGGCCGGGACCGAGTGGCAGGTCAGCAAGGAGCTGCGCTCGCTCGTCCGCTTCTCGAAGCACAACCTGCTCGGCGCACCGCCGGTGGGACCGTTCGACATCGTCTTCCTGCGCAACGTCCTCATCTACTTCGACGTCGAGGTCAAGCGCGACATCCTGCGCCGGCTCCGGACCGCGATGCGGCCCGGCGGCTTCCTCGTCCTCGGGGCGGCGGAGACGACCGTCGGGATCGACGACGCCTGGCAGCGGGTCCAGGTCGGACGGAGCTCGATCTACCAGAACACGACAGGGAGCAGGACATGAAGGCGCTGGTCATCGACGATTCCCGCACGATGCGGCGCATCGTCACCACAGTCCTCAAGGACCTCGGCTACGAGACGACGGAGGCCGGCGACGGCCAGGCCGCGCTCGACGTGCTCGAGGCCGGCGACACGTTCGACCTCGCGTGCATCGACTGGAACATGCCGGTCATGGACGGCCTGACCTTCGTCACCAAGGTCCGGGAGAACCGCGACTGGCGCTCCCTGACGCTCATGATGGTGACGACCGAGAGCGAGCACGGGCAGATCGTCCGTGCGCTCGCCGCAGGCGCCCACGAGTACCTCATCAAACCATTCACCCCGGACGCCCTCCGGGACAAGCTGGAGCTGCTCGGGCTGCTCCCAGTAGAGGAGACAGTGTGATCGCCGGAACTCTGACAGTGGGCCGGGAGCAGATCCTCGCCATCTCCCAGGACGTCTTCGCCGCCATGATCGACGACGGCGAGACGATCGTCTTCGAACGCTTCGGTGACGTGAACGAGCCGGCGGACCCGATCGTCGCGTGGGTCGACATGACCATCGGCGGGCTCGGGATCGGCGCGCGCGCCGTCGTCCGGACCGAGAGGACCGTGGCCGACGCGCTCACGCGTGCACTGCTCGTCATGGACGCCGACGAGGTCGTCGGACCCGAGGACCTCGTGGACGCGTTCGGCGAGATCGCGAACGTCGTCGGTGGCAACGTCAAGTCGCTGCTCGCGGCGCACGCCGTCCTCAGCCTGCCCACCGTCGCGGGCGAGGCGCCCACCATGGCCGAGCACCAGTTCCTGCAGCAGATCCCGCTCGACTGGCGCGGCCACACTCTCGTCGTGTCACTCTGGTCCTTGAGCTGACCGTGGGGACCGCACCACACGCATACGTTCGACCAAGGGGAGGGAACCCATGTACGTCTTGATCGCTGATGACAGCCGCGTCATGCGGCAGATCGTGATCCGCACGCTCCGGCAGGCGGGCTACGACTGGAAGATCGTCGAGGCCGCGGACGGCCAGGAGGTCTACGACCTCGCGCTCGCGGAACAGCCGGACCTCATCCTGTCCGACTGGAACATGCCCAACGCCACCGGCATCGAGGCGCTCAACGCGCTGCGCCAGGCGGGCTGCATGATCCCGTTCGGGTTCGTGACCTCCGAGGGCTCGCCGGAGATGCGCGAGCAGGCGGACGAGGCAGGGGCGCTGTTCCTCATCGCGAAGCCCTTCACTGCGGAGTCCTTCCGCGACGTCATCGACCCGGTGCTCGTATGAGCGCCACGCCGCTCCCCAGCGCGCTGGAGGTTCGTGAGGTGCTCGAGGGGCTTCTCGGCCGTGAGGTCGAGACGCTCACCGGCGGGGCGATGGTCGATCCGGGCGCGCCCGGCGGGGCGCTCGTGGCGGAGTACATCTCCGACCAGATGCAGCTTGCCGCGCTCATCGTCATGGACATGCCGATGGCGGCCCGGGCCGGGGCCGCCATCGCGCTCATGCCCTCGGCCGCGTCCGAGTCGGACGTCGATGCCGGCGAGATCTCGGACGTGCTGCTCGAGAACGCCGGGGAGATCCTCAACGTCCTCGCCTCTCTGTTCAACGCGGAGGGTGCCCCGCACCTGAGGCTGAACACCGTGCACGCGCCCGGTGCGCCGATCCCGGCGGACGTCGCGCCGTGGGTCCTCGCCTACGTGGCGCGTCTCGACCTCGAGTGCGACGTCGCCGGCTACGGCCCTGGGGGGCTGTCCGTCCTCGTCATCTGACGCGACTGCAGGGTCGGCGCGACGCCGGCGTCACGCCTCGTCAGAGCACCACGCAGCTCCGGAGCCGGGTTCACGGCTTCGGAGCTTCGTCGTGCCCTGGAGCGTCGTGTCCGGGGCCGTCGTGCGCGATGTCGTCGCGCGCTGGACGGTAGCGGCGCCTGTTGGAGTGCTCCCAGAGGAGGCCGAGGACGCCGAGGGAGAGGCCGGCGGCGCACACGAGGACCTGCGCCGTGACGTCGAGGTCGGAGAAGACCGCGAGCGCCCCGAAGACGGCTGCTGCGACGCCCCACGAAGCGAGACCGACGAGGATCACGACGCGCAGGTCGACGTCGACCGGGCGGACGTCCTGTCGACGCCGCTCGGGGTGCAGCGTGAGCTCGATCGCCGGTGGCAGGTGGGGCATGTCTCCACAGTAGGCGGTCGGGGTGGGCAGGCGCAGACGACCTACGAGTCCGATTTGGACGACTTGGGGCGTGTGCCCGTCTCGGAGCACGTGAAGAATGTGTTAACAATGGGTATCGCGTGCGTCACACTTTCAGTGAACGTCGGTCGGTAAAAGGCTCGGGCGATTCCGTGATTGAAAACCGAGATACCCTCGTCCAGCCAATTCCGAGACGGTGCTGCGGGAGCTCTGGAAATGCATCTGCGCTGGTCCGTGCCGCATCCGGCGGGCGAGCGGCGTGGCACAGGAGGCCTCGGGCGCGCGGGGCGGAGCCCGGGGCGATCCGGTCTGTCCGCTCGTCAGAAACGGCACAAGATCAACGATCTGCCCCGTCAGATCGTGGGATGTATCCGACATTCGACACACTTGCCCTGTTTCCCGGTCTGACCGTGCGTGCTCGGCACCCAGCGGACCGGCGACGACACCTCGGCAATACCCATGAATTCTGTGCGCATTTTCCGTCTTGCATCGCCGACGATTCACGGGCAATACTTGGCGCGTACTCAGGAGTGCCTCAAGGCTCGGCGTTTGAGGGGGGAGCGCCTGAGATCGCCATGGTCCGTCACCGGACCTCCCGACACCTTGTGGAGAGACACCTATGAATCGACGAATTCTCCTGGTCGCGGCTGCCACCGTTGGTATCGCCCTCGTCCCGGCTGCCGCGCACGCGGCGCACTCGTCCGAGACGAGCGAGCGGACGTCCGCCGTCCTCGCCGGAGCCACGACACAGGGCAACGCCGTCGTCTACGCGGTCAACGGCCCCGTGGACAACGAGTTCATCACCGTGAACGTCGTCTCCAGCACGGAGGCTGTCCCGGAGAGCGCGATCACGATCGCGGGGACCGCGAGCATGAAGAAGCCGACCGCGGACGGCAGCGCGTCGTTCGAGGTGACCATGGAGGCGGGCGGCACCTACACGCTCCTCGCCACGGCTGCCGACGGCGACCTCATCGACTCGCAGGTCGTCACGGTCGTGCCCGACGGCACAGCGACCGTCGCAGGCACCGCCGAGAGCGTGTCGCTCGACGCCACGTCCTCGGTCGGTGCGACGTCCGGGCTCGGCGTCGCCCTCGGAGCAGGGGCGCTGGCCGTCGCCGGCGCCGGAGCGGTCGTCGTCGCCAGCAGGCGACGCGAGCTCACGAGCCGCTGACCTCCCGCGGCCTTCCAGACCCGCATCACCCGGCAGCGGCAGCGTCCGCACCGTGGTCGATGCACCGAAGCACGGTTGAGGACCTCGGGGGTGGGGTCCTCAACCGTGCGGGACGCCTCTCGTGCCCGAGGCGGGCACCTCGCCCCGCCCGCGCTGTCGCCGGCGTCGCGACGATCGTCGCCGGCGCCCTCCTCGTCGCCTGTGCACCCGGCGCCGCCGACCGCCCTGCGACGGCCGACCGCGAGGACTACGCCCTAGAGATCGTCGAGGCCGTCAACGGGGAGCGCAGCTCCGCAGGGCTCGACCCGCTCGCCCTCTCCACCTGCGCCGAGACGCAGGCGACCAGCCGGGCGACCCGCCTCGCGGCGGACGGTGGGTCTCTCGTCCATGCTCCGCTCGAGCCCGTGACGGACGCGTGCCCGCCCGCGTCGATGTCGGGGGAGAACCTCAGCCGGGCGAGCGCACCGCCGGCCGACGTCGTCGACGCGTGGATGAGCTCTCCCGGGCACCGGTCGAACATCCTCGCCAGGGGCTTCACACAGACGGGGGTCGCGTGCACGGACGACACCGGACCCGCCGGGGACGGCGTGCTGTGCTCGCAGGTCTTCCTCGGCCCGTGACACCCGTTCCCCCGCCTGACGCCGTCGTGCGAAGATCTTCCCCGTGACTCAGACAGCCGCGGCCGCAACAGAGCCGAAGAACGCGATGGACAGGTTCTTCAAGATCACCGAGCGTGGCTCGACCGTCGGCGCCGAGGTGCGCGGTGGTCTCGTCACGTTCTTCACGATGAGCTACATCATCGTGCTCAACCCCATCATCCTCAGCACCATCCCGGACGGTACCGGGAACTACCTCGGTGGGGGCTCCGAGCCGAACCTCGCGATGATCGCCGCGACCACCGCTCTCGTCGCCGGCGTGCTGACGATCCTCATGGGCGTCGTCGCGAACTTCCCGCTCGCGCTCGCCGCCGGTCTCGGCCTCAACGCCGTGGTGGCGTTCTCCATCGCGAGCCTCCCGGACATGACGTGGGCGGACGCGATGGGCATCGTCGTGCTCGAGGGACTCATCATCCTGCTGCTCGTCCTCACCGGTTTCCGCGAGGCCGTCTTCCGCGCCGTCCCGGTCGAGCTGAAGACCGCGATCAGCGTCGGCATCGGTCTGTTCATCGCGTTCATCGGTCTCGTCGACTCCGGCTTCGTGCGCATCCCCGCGAGCCAGGCGACCCCGGTCGAGCTGGGGATCAACGGCTCGCTCGAGGGCTGGCCGCTCTTCGTCTTCGTCTTCGGTCTCGTCGTCGCGATCGTGCTCATGGTCCGCAAGGTCCACGGCGCCATCCTCATCGCGATCCTCTCCTCGACCGTCCTCGCCGTGATCATCGAGGCCGTCGCGACGGTCGGCCCGCAGACGCTCGACGGCAGCAACCCCACCGGCTGGGAGCTCAACACCCCTGAGGTTCCCGACTCCTTGGTCGCCGTGCCCGACTTCTCTCTCCTCGGGCAGTTCTCGCTCTTCGGGTCCTTCGAGAAGATCGGTGCCGTCGCCGTCATCCTCCTCGTGTTCTCTCTGCTCCTCGCGGACTTCTTCGACACGATGGGCACCATGGTCGCCGTCGGTGGCGAGGCCGGGCTGCTCGACTCCGAGGGCAACCCGCCGCGGACCCGCCAGATCCTCATCGTCGACTCCCTCGCCGCCGCGGCCGGCGGCGCGGGGAGCGTCTCGTCGAACACGAGCTACATCGAGTCCGCTGCCGGGGTCGGGGACGGGGCCCGCACGGGTCTCGCATCCGTGGTCACCGGCATCGCGTTCCTCCTGGCCACCTTCCTGTCACCGCTCGTCGACATGGTCCCGTTCGAGGCGGCGACCCCTGCGCTCGTGGTGGTCGGTTTCCTCATGGTCATGCAGGTCTCGGGTATCGACTGGAAGAACCTCGAGGTCGCCATCCCGGCGTTCATCATGATCATCCTCATGCCGTTCACGTTCTCGATCACGGCGGGGATCGGTGGCGGCTTCATCGCCTTCGTCGTCATCAAGCTCGCGGTCGGCAAGGTCAAGGACATCCACCCGCTCATGTGGCTGGCGGCGATCCTCTTCGTGGCGTACTTCACACGTGGGCCTCTCGGTGAGCTTCTGGGTGCATTCTGACCCAGGGTCAGCCAGTTCGTCCCCACATCTGACGTAGTCTCGGGCACGTGAGACCGAGCCACATCTTCCGTCTGACCAACAGCGTGCAGCACTACGCCTGGGGGTCGGCCACAGCGATCCCCGAGCTCCTCGGCGTTGCCGCGGACGGGAGACCTGTCGCTGAAATGTGGCTCGGCGCGCACCCGCTCGCTCCGTCCCGGTGCGCGCCGTCGAGCATCGACACCGCAGGAGCAGGCGGCTTCGACGGGGTCTGGCCGGTCGCGCTCCCGGACCTCGTGCGCAGCGAGCCGGACCGGATGCTCGGTGTCTCGGTCGTCGAGGAGTACGGGCCGCGGCTGCCGTACCTTCTCAAGGTCCTCGCGGCGGAGCAGCCGTTGTCGCTCCAGGTCCATCCCCGGCCGCACGTCGCCCGGGCCGGGTTCACCCACGAGAACGCGGCGGGCATCCCGGTGGACGCCCCCGAGCGCAACTACAAGGACGACCAGCACAAGCCGGAGATGATCCTGGCGCTCACGCCCTTCGAGGGACTGTGCGGCTTCCGACGTCCGGTGCGCATCCTCCAGCTCTTCGACGGGCTGGACGGCGAGCTGCTCGGCGCGATGCGTGACGCCCTCCGCGCCTCACCCGACGCGACCGGGGTGCGGAACGCGTTCGAGGTCGCGCTCGCCGCTCGAGGCACCGACTGCACGGCAGACATCGCGGCGACCGTCGCGTCCGTCCGGGAGCGCATCGCCCGCGGCGGTGCCGGTTCGCCGGGCGGGGTCGTCTCGCGCGGCGACCACACGGCCGTCGCTCTCGCCGAGCACTACCCGGGTGACCCGGGCGCGCTCGTCTCGCTCATGCTCAACCGGGTGTCCTTGCTGCCGGGGGAGTCCGTGTTCCTCGCGTCCGGAGAGGTGCACGCGTACCTGTCGGGTCTGGGCATCGAGCTCATGGCGAGCTCGGACAACGTGCTGCGCGCCGGCCTCACCTCCAAGCGGGTCGACGTCGAGGCGCTCCTCGCGTGCGCGAGCTACGTGCCCCGCCCGCCGGTCCGACCGGTCGTGACCCCTGGCGTCGAGGGGAGCACGCTCACGACGTACCGCTCGCCCGTCCCGGAGTTCTCGCTCCTCTACGGCTCGGTCGTGGGCGAGGCTGCGGTGGCGCACACCGGGCCGCGGATCGTCCTGTGCCTCGACGGCGAGGTCCGCGTCGAAGGAGCGTCCCAGCCCGCGGGGGCGCCGGCGCGCCTCCGTCGGGGCGAGTCGGTGTTCGTGCCGCACGACGTCGGTGCCGTCACGCTCCGTGGGGACGGGACGGTCGTCGTCGCCTACGTGCCGTGAGGGTGAGCTCGGCCACCGCGCAGGTCGTTGCCTGAGGTAATGAGTTAGGGTAAGGGTGTGCCCCAGACCCCTTCCCCCGCCGAAAGTCTCGACATCGCCGACGACCACTGCGTCCCAGAGACCCTCGCCGGCCAGCTCCGGGTCGCGCTCACCCGCGTCGGGCGCCGGTTGCGCGCCCAGCAGGGCGAGACGGACCTCACCGAGGGTCAGCTCGCCGTCCTGTCCGCCATCCACCGGCACGGCCCCATGACCCCGGGCGCGCTCGCCGAGCACGAGCGCATCCGACCGCCGTCGATGACACGGACCGTGACCTCCCTCGCCGACGCCGGCCTCGTCGCCAAGGTCGGTGACGCGACGGACCGCCGGCTCGTCCTCGTCGAGCTCACCGAGCGCGGGACGAGCGAGGTCGCCGAGACGAAGCGGCGCCGCAACGCATGGCTCACCGAGAGCCTCGAGGGGCTGACCGAGGACGAGCGCCAGACGCTCGCCCGGGCGAGCGAGCTCCTCACGAGGATCGCCACTCGATGAGCCCGACCTTCACCTCGCTCAAGTACTACAACTACCGACTGTGGTTCGGTGCCGCGTTCGTCGCGAACGTCGGTACCTGGATGCAGCGGGTCGCGCAGGACTGGCTCGTCCTCACGGTGCTCTCGGACGACTCCGGCATCGCCGTCGGCGTCGTCACCGCGCTGCAGTTCCTGCCCGTGCTCTTCCTCTCCGCGTGGGCGGGCGTCCTCGCGGACCGCATGAACCGCCGCAAGCTCCTCATGATGACCCAGGGGACGATGGGCGTCCTCGCCCTCGCTCTCGGTGCGCTCGTCCTGCTCGGGCACGCCCAGCTCTGGCACGTCTACGTCTTCGCGACGCTCCTCGGCTGCGCGTCCGCCATCGACGGGCCCGTCCGCCAGGTCTTCGTCGCCGAGATGGTGCCTGCAGGCAAGCTCTCCAACGCGGTCGGGCTCAACTCCGCGTCCTTCAACGCGGCACGGCTCGTCGGCCCCGGCGTCGCCGGTCTGCTCATCACTCTCGTCGGCCCAGGCTGGGTGTTCGTCATCAACGGCGTGACCTTCGCGGCAACCATCATCGCCATGTCACGCATGCGGGTGGGCGAGCTCAACGTCATGCCTGTCGCGTCCCGGGCCAAGGGTCAGATCCGCGAAGGGATCCGGTACGTCCGGGGGCGCAGCGACATCGTCGTCATCATGGTGGTCATCGGCGTCGTCTCGACCTTCGGCCTGAACTTCCAGCTGACGTCCGCGCTCATGGCCCGTGAGGTCTTCGGCAAGGGCGCGGCCGAGTACGGGATCCTCGGTTCCATCCTCGCGATCGGCTCCCTCACCGGCGCGCTGCTCGCCGCCCGGCGCGAACGACCGCGTGTCCGCCTCGTCATCGGGGCCGCGTTCGCCTTCGGCGTCACCAGCGGGCTCATGGCGCTCATGCCGACCTACCTCACCTACGCGCTCGCGTGCATCCCGGTGGGCTTCGCGTCGCTGACGATGATGACGGCCGCGAACAGCACCATCCAGATGTCGACCGACCCGCAGGTGCGGGGCCGCGTCATGGCGCTCTACATGATGGTCTTCCTCGGTGCGACACCCATCGGGTCGCCGATCGTCGGGTGGGTGGCCGAGGTGTTCGGCCCGCGCTGGGCGATCGGCATCGGGTCCATCTCGGCGCTCCTCGTGGCGACAGGCGCCGCCCTGTGGACGTCGCGCCACTGGAACTACACCGTCAGCTATCAGATGTTCCACCGACCCCACGTCGCGGTGAGCTACGCGCGGACCGAGGCCGACGAGGACGAGGTCGACGCCCTCGCTGCCGAGCGTGCCGAGCGTCACCGGGTCGCCGAGGAGCTCCGTGCCCAAGAGGCGAAGGACGGTCTGACGTCAGCGTGACGCCGAGTGTGGCGCTGGGTCAGAGCAGGGTGTCCACGACGTAGTCGATGCACGCCGTGAGCGCCTGGACGTCGGCCGGCTCCACGGAGGGGAACATGGCGACACGGAGCTGGTTGCGCCCCAGCTTGCGGTACGGGTCGACGTCGACCACGCCGTTCGCGCGGAGGATCGCGGAGATGCGTGCCGCGTCCACCTCGGGAGCGAAGTCCACGGTGCCGACGACGGTGGAGCGTGCGGCGGGGTCGGCGACGAACGGCGTCGTGTGCTCGCGCGCGTCCGCCCAGCCATAGAGGTTCGCTGCCGACTCGGCCGTGCGGGCCGCCGCCCAGTCGAGACCACCCTGGCCGAGCATCCACTCCACCTGCTCGGCGAGCAGGAAGAGCGTCGCGACGGCGGGGGTGTTGAGGGTCTGGTTCGCGCGCGAGCTCGTCACGGCGGTCTGGAGCGACAGGAACTCCGGGATCCACCGGTCGCTGGCGTCGATCTCGGCGATGCGCTCCACCGCCGCAGGGGAGACGACGGCGAGCCACAGACCGCCGTCGGAGGCGAAGGACTTCTGCGGGGCGAAGTAGTAGACGTCGGTCTCCGAGACGTCGACCGCGAGGCCGCCGGCTGCCGAGGTCGCGTCGACGACGGTGAGCGCGCCCTGCTCGGCGGAGCCCGGGACACGTCGCACCGGGGCCATCGCCCCGGTCGACGTCTCGTTGTGCGGCCAGGCGTAGACGTCCGCGTCCGGTGCGTGGTCGGGGAGCGCGACCGTCCCCGGCGCGCCGGTCGTGACGAGGGAGGGCGAGAGGAAGGGTGCACCCGTCGTCGCGGACGCGAACTTCGCCCCGAACTCCCCGAAGACACCGTGCGCCGCCCGGTCGCGGACGAGACTGAACGTCGCCGCGTCCCAGAAGGCGGTCGAGCCCCCGTTGCCGAGGACCACCTCGTACCCCTCCGGGAGGGAGAACAGCTCCGCCAGGCCGGAGCGCACCCGGCCGACGAGGTCCTTCACCGGTGCCTGGCGGTGGGACGTCCCCATGAGGGTGTGGCCCGTCGCCGCGAGGGCGGCGAGCTGGGCGTCACGCACCTTGCCCGGGCCGCTGCCGAACCGGCCGTCGCGCGGGAGGAGGGCCGGGGGGATCGTGGGCGCCGTGTCAGTCACGTGCCACACCCTACGCGGGCACGTCACCCGGCGTGAGGTCGTTCGAGCCCCGGGATAGGGTGTCTGTCGGAGACGAGCGAGACCGCCGATCGGCGCTCTGGGGGCCTTCAGACGGCATCTGATCTACAGGAGGAACGCGTGAGCGACCTGATCGACACCACCGAGATGTACCTGCGGACGATCTACGAGCTCGCTGAAGAGGGGATCGTCCCGCTCCGCGCCCGGATCGCCGAGCGTCTGGGGCACTCGGGTCCGACCGTGTCGCAGACCGTCGCTCGCATGGAGCGTGATGGGCTCGTGGTCGTCAGCGGCGACCGCCACCTCGAGCTCACCGAGCTCGGCTACGGCAAGGCGATGCGGGTCATGCGCAAGCACCGGCTGGCCGAGCGCCTCCTCACCGACGTCATCGGCCTCGACTGGGAGTTCGTCCACGACGAGGCCTGTCGCTGGGAGCACGTCATGAGCGACCGCGTCGAGCGCCGGCTCGTGGACCTCCTCGACCACCCGCACTTCTCGCCGTACGGCAACCCCATCCCGGGCCTCATGGAGCTGGGCGAGTCTGCCGAGGCGGTGACGTTCCTCGAGGGCGTCGTGTCGCTCACGGCGCTCATGGCCGCGCGGTCCGCGAACGGCGGGGTTCCCGAGGCCGGCGCGTTCCCTGCGACGGTCGCGCGCCTCGGCGAGCCGCTGCAGACCGACGTCGAGCTGCTCGCCCGGCTGGCGTCCGCGGGCATCAAGCCGGGAGACGTGGTCCAGGTGGAGCGCCAGCCCGACGGAGCCGGGATCTCGGTGACCTCGGAGGGGGCGGAGATCGTCCTCGACCTGCCGGACGAAGTATCCCGCCACATCTTCGTTGTGGCATAGGTCACATCGGGTGAAGTTCTTCTCGAGGGCGGGTGACATACCGGAGGTATCTGGGGTACCTTCGTGTTGCTTCGTAGGGATAACAAACTCCGCGAAGTGCTCGAGCGGAACGCCGAACCCTGCCACTGCTCGAGGCTGCCTACAACCCGCTGGCAGGGACGGGGGACCCAAATCTGGGCAGTGCTCACCCACTGCCCTCGGGGTGAAGCCGCATGAGAACGTTCACGCGGCCGGGTGTTCTCCTACCCGAACCCGACAGCTGACCTCGCAGGCGTCTTGGAGACAACGTGACCACTAGCACCACTCGTGCCCGCCACCGGCAGGCACGGCGCCCGATCACTCCGCTCACCACGCTCGTCAGCTCCGCGACAGGCAATGCAGCCGTCATGGGGCGTCGTACGGCCGTCGTCGCCGCGTCCTCGGGCCTCCTCGTCTCGTTCATGGGTACCGGCGCAGCCACGGCCGCTCCCTCCTCCAGCAGCCCTGCGCTCAACTCCGTCGACGTCTCCGCGCTCACCGCGCAGGCGCGTGCGGCGCTGAGCACCGCTCCCGCCGTCACGGTCGCCGCCGACGCGACCTGGACCGTGGAGCAGACCGCGGTGTCGGTCACCCCGAAGCCCGAGCCGGCTCCCGAGCCCGTCCGCGCGGTCGCAGCCACGCGCAGCGCCGAGCGCACGGCGATCGTCACGGACGCCGACACGGAGACGACTGAGGTCGCCGCGACGACCGAGACCGCAGCCGCCCTCGAGATCCCGGCCTCCGCCGCCGGCAGCTCGATCGTCGACATCGCGAGCCGCTACGTGGGGGTCCCGTACCTCTCCGGCGGCTCCACCCCGGACGGCTTCGACTGCTCCGGCTTCACCGCGTACGTCTTCGCTCAGGCTGGCGTCTCGCTCCCGAGGACGTCGGACGCTCAGAAGGCCGCCGGGACGATCATCCCGCGTGACCAGGCTCAGGCCGGCGACCTCATCTGGTCTCCCGGACACATCTCGATCTACGCCGGTGGCAACACCCAGATCGACTCTCCGAAGCCCGGAGCGACCATCCAGTTCCGTTCCATCTGGCAGTCGAACCCGGTGTTCATCCGCATCGGCTGACCGTCACCTGTCGACGAAGCCCGGACCGCCGTCGCGGCCCGGGCTTCGTCGTCTCCGGGCATCGTCGTTCGGCGTCTCGATCGTCCACCTGATGCATGCTGAGTGTGAGTCCAGCGTCATGGGAGAGTAAAGTCGACGACAAGTGAAGTCGTGGACCGTCACGTCAAGGGAGACCTGTCATGAGTCGCACCGAAGCAATCCTCGTCGGTATCGACGGCTCTGCCTCGAGCCTGCACGCGCTCGACTGGGCCACGGCCCTCGCCAGACGGTCCGGGCAGCCGCTGACGATCGTCTGCTCGTACTCCCTGCCCTCTTTCGCGGCCGCGTCGCTCGACGGCGGCTACGCGGCGCTCGACGACTCGTCGATCCAGGCCGGCGCCCGGGTGGTCCTCGACGAGGCTCTCGCTCGGGCTTCCCTCTCGGGCGTGTCGGTCACCGCGCACCTCGCGACGGGCGACGCCGCCGGGGTCCTCATCGAGATGTCCAAGGACTTCTCCCTCGCGGTCGTCGGCACGCGGGGCCGAGGGGGGTTCGCCGAGCGCCTCCTCGGCACCGTCTCCTCCGCGCTCCCCGCCCACGCGCACTGTCCCACCGTCGTCGTGCCGCTCCGGTCGGAGGAGGCTGCTCTCGACGAGGACCCCGTCGCGCCGCTGCGTCGCATCATCGTCGGTGTCGACGGCTCGCCCTCGGCGCGCGGCGCCCTCGACCAGGCGATCGAGCAGGCGCTCCTGTGGGAGGCCGAGCTCGTGGCCGTCGCTGGTGTCCCGGTCGGGTCCGGCTCAGGCCTCCTCGCGTGGCTGCCCGCCTCGATCGACCACGAGCAGGTCCTCGCGGACGTCACGAAGGGCCTCGACGCCATCGTCGACGCTGCCGAGGCCGCTCACCCCGGTGTGACGATCCGCAGGATCGTGCTCGACGGCACGGGCGCCGAGCTCCTCACCGAGTTCTCGACCGCGAGCGACCTGCTCGTCGTCGGGTCCCGCGGCCGCGGCGGGTTCGCGGGCCTTCTCCTCGGCTCGACGAGCCAGGCCGTGCTCCACCACTCCGCGTGCCCCGTCATGGTCGTCAACAAGCACTGCGACGCCGCCCGGCAGGCGCAGGACCCGCCGCCGGCCCAGGACACCGCGCGCTAGTTGCGGTTCCGGTACAGCCGCATCGTGATCGGTGCGAGCACCGCCGTCATCGCGACGGTCACGACGAGGACCCAGGCCACGTCGGAGAGCTCGACGGTGCCGCCCATGAGCCCGCGGATCGCGGTGACGAGGTGGGACACGGGGTTGACCTCGACGAAGGACTGGAGCGCCGAGGGCATCGTCGACGGGTCGACGAAGATGTTCGACGCGAAGGTCAGCGGCATGAGGATGAGCATCGAGACGCCCATGACCGCGTTCGGGCTGCGCATGACGAGCCCGAGGATCGTGAAGATCCAGCTGAGGGCGAACGCGAACGCGAGCAGCAGGGCCACGGCGAGCACCGTGCCGACCGCGCCGCCGGCCGGGCGGTACCCGAGGACGAGCCCGAGCCCGAGGGTCACCACGGACGCGATCGTGTACCGGACGGTGTCGCCGAGCAGGGCCCCGACGATCGGTGCGGGTCGCCAGATCGGCAGTGACCGGAAGCGGTCGAACACGCCCTTGGTGATGTCCGTGTTCATGGTGAAGCCGGTGTACACGGTGATGATGAGCACCGTCTGCACGAGGATCCCGGGCAGGAGGAACTGCAGGTAGGTGCGGGTGTCGCCGGCGAGCGCGCCGCCGAAGAGGTAGGTGAACATCAGCGTGAAGATCACGGGGGTGAGCGTGACGTCGAACAGCTGCTCGGGCACGTGCTTGATCTTCAGCAGGGCACGCCACGCGAAGGTCAGGGTGTTCGCGACGGCGGAGGGGCGCTGCGGACGGTCGGTGAGCGCGACCGCCGCACGGAGGGCGGCCGACGTCGAGGTCGTGGCCGACGTGGCGGCGGGTGAGGACGTGGTGGTCATGAGGACGTCTCCTCGATCAGGGACTCGTCGACCACGTCGACGGGTTGGCCGGTCAGTGCGAGGAAGACCTCGTCGAGGCTGGGTTGACCGAGCGTGAACTCGGGCACGTGGATGCCTGCCTCGTGGAGCCTGGGCAGGATCGTGTAGGCACGGGCGCGCGCGTCGGGGGAGCTCTCGATGCGCGCGACGAGCGCATAGGGGTCTGCCGGGAGCGTGACGTTCCCGTCGTCGGTGCCGCCGAGGGCGTCTCCGACGATCTGGGCGGCACGGTCGCGGTGCGAGGAGTCGGCGAGCCGGAGCTGGACGGTACCGGAGCCGACCGAGCTCTTGAGCTCCGTGGCCGTGCCCTCGGCGATGACGACGCCGCGGTCGATGACAGCGATCCGGTCGGCGAGCTGGTCGGCCTCGTCGAGGTACTGCGTGGTGAGGAGCACGGTCGCGCCGTCGGCGACGAGGACGCGCACGATGTCCCACACGTCGTTGCGGCTGCGCGGGTCCAGCCCGGTGGTGGGTTCGTCGAGGAAGAGCACCTTGGGGCTCATGATGAGGCTCGCGGCGAGGTCGATGCGGCGGCGCATGCCTCCGGAGAACGTCTTGACCTGACGGTCTGCGGCGTCGCTGAGGTCGAACGCACCGAGGAGGTCGGCGCTGCGGCCCCGGGCGGCCGCACGTGAGAAGCCGTAGAGGCGCGCGAGGACGATGAGGTTCTCGGTCGCGGTGAGGTCCTCGTCGACCGAGGCGTACTGGCCGGTGAGGCCGACCAGGCCGCGCACGGCGTCGGCCTCGGTCCGGATGTCGTGGCCGAGGATGCGGGCGGTGCCGGCGTCGGGGCGCAGGAGCGTCGCGAGCATCCGCACGGCGGTGGTCTTGCCGGCGCCGTTGGGGCCGAGGACCCCGTACACGGTCCCGGCAGGCACCTCGAGGTCGATGCCGTCGACGGCCTTGGTCGTGCCGAAGTGCTTGACGAGGCCGTGCGCCTCGATGGCGAGATCGGTCATACGGTCCATGGTGGACCAGGAGGGTGCGGCACGGCTAGTGATATCGGGCCAGGCTCTCGGACCGGTCGCTGCCCTAGCCGTCCTCGGCGAGCGTGTCGTGGAGCTGGTCGAGGCCCCAGTCGAGATCCGCGTCGGAGATCGTCAGCGGCGGCGCCAGGCGCAGCGTAGAGCCGTGCGTGTCCTTGGCGAGGACCCCGCGGCGCAGGAGCGCGAGGCATGCGGCCTTGCCCGAGCCCCACGCGGGGTCGATGTCGATGCCGGCCCACAGGCCGGCCCCGCGCACGTCGAGGAGCAGCTCCTCGGTGACGAGGTCGTCGAGCCGCGTCTGGAGGTGGTCGCCGAGATGGCTCGCTCGTGCCTGGAGCTCGCCGGTGCTCAGGAGCTCGACGACCGCGAGGCCGACGGCGCACGCGAGCGGGTTGCCGCCGAACGTCGAGCCGTGGGTTCCGGGTGTGAAGACCCCGAGGACGTCCGAGCGCCCGACGACCGCGCTGACGGGCACGATGCCGCCGCCGAGTGCCTTGCCGAGCACCACGAGGTCGGGGTGCACGTTCCAAAGGTCGCTCGCGAGCGTGGTGCCCGTGCGGCCGAGACCGGACTGGACCTCGTCCGCGACGAGGAGGAGCCCGGCGTCGTTGCACAGCGCACGCAGCGAGGGCCAGAACCCAGGAGCGGGGACGATCACGCCCGCCTCGCCCTGGATGGGTTCCATGAGGACGGCGACCGTCGACGAGTCGATGGCCGCCTCGACCGCGGCCGCGTCGCCGAAGGGCACCACGCGGAAGCCGGGTGTGTACGGGCCGTAGCCGGCCCGTGCGTCGTCGTCCGTGGAGAAGGACACGAGAGTGGTGGTGCGGCCGTGGAAGTTGTTCTCCGCGACGATGATCGTCGGCTCGGCGATCCCGCGCGCCGCTCCCCACTTGCGTGCGGCCTTGATCGCGGTCTCGACGGCCTCGGCACCGGTGTTCATCGGCACCATCATCGAGTCGGCCGCACCTCCTGCCACCGACGGGCCGACGAGGTCGCACAGCGCCTCAGCGAACGCGTCGAGCAGGTCGTGGTCGAACGCCCGGGAGGTGAGCGTCACGCGGTCGAGCTGGGCGTGCGCCGCCGCCACGAGCGCGGGGTGCCGGTGCCCGAAGTTCAGCGCCGAGTACCCCGCGAGCATGTCGAGGTAGCGGCGGCCGTCGGTGTCCGTCGCCCACGAGCCCTCGGCCGTCGCGATCGTCACCGGGAGCGGCGCATAGCTCGGAGCGAGCCGGGTCGTTCCCCGGGTCACGGGGCCGGCCATGGTCAGGCCTGCCCTGCGGGACCGGACGACGCGTCCGCGTCGGGTGCGGGACGGATCTCCAGCGTGCAGCACTTGGCGCCGCCGCCGCCGAGGACGAGCTCGGAGGTGTCGACGCCGATCGGCTCGTAGCCGCGCTCGGCGAGCTGACCGACGAGCCCGGTCGCGAGCGGGTTGAGCACCACGTGCTGCCCGTCGCTCACGCCGTTGAGGCCGAGCACCACGGCGTCGGCCTCCTCCGCGATGACGGCGTCCGGGTAGAGGTCCTCGAGCACCTCGCGGCTCGCCGGCGAGAACGCGGCCGGGTAGTACGCGACCTGGCCCGTCGGCGTCGCAGTGCCCTCGGCACCCTCCAGCACGATCAGCGCCGTGTCGAGGTGGTAGAACCGCGGGTCCACGAGCTCCAGCGTCACGAGCTCCCGACCCCACAGCCCGGCTGCCTCGGCGTGCGCCGCCACCTCGGTGCGGAAGCCTGTCCCGGCGAGCATCCGGGGTCCCACGCTGAGGATGTCGCCCTCACCTTCGTTGCGCTCGCGGGCGTCGTGCACCGTGAAGCCGTGGTCCGCGAACCAGCGCAGGTACGCCGGCCCCTCGGGCTGGCGCTCGGGGTGCGTGAAGCGCGCGCCGTAGACGACGCCGTCGACGACGGTCGCACCGTTCGCCGCGAACACCATGTCCGGGAGGCCGTCGACCGGGTCGATGTACTCGACGGTCGCGCCGAGGTCGAGGTACGTGTCGCGCAACCTCTCCCACTGCTTGACGGCCAGTGCGGTGTCGACCGGCACGTGCTTGTTCATCCACGGGTTGATCTCATAGCTGACCGTGAAGAAGTCTGGGCGGCACATGAGATAGCGGCGGCTCTGCGGGGTGGTCATGCGGTGGGCCTCCCGGGCGTCGTGCGGGTTCCGTGGGCTGAGAGTACGCCGCGTCAGCGGCGGGCGGCAGGGGACGCGGCGACCTCGCGCACGACGCCACGCAGCGCATACCGCAGCATGAGCACGAGGAACGGCCCGACGACCACCCGCGTGAGGCGTGCTGGGAGCGGGCCTGCGAGGTGGACGTCCTCCCACCACGTGATGCGCGAGGTGTCGCCGGTCGTGCCGGGGCGCACCTCGATGCCGGCGACTCCGTGGAGGAGCGGGCCGGCCTTGCGAAACGTGGTCGACAGGGTCGTCGACGGGTGCCCACCGAGGTCGGTGACGATCATCCGGTCGACGATGCCGGGCGTGCTGAGCATCGTGAAGCGTGCGCCGCGGGGGAGCGGCCCGGGCGGCGCGTCGGGGAACCGCCCGTGGGTCAGGGGGATCCAGCGGTCGTGGTTGCGCGCGTCCGCGACGAGCGTGAACGCCTCCTCCGTGGGCAGCGGGACGGTCGCCGACGCCTCGTAGCGTCGGGCCCTCGCCTGACCGGGCACGTCAGCGCTCGATCGCGGCGCGTCGCTTCGAGCCGTCGATGACGACCGGCCGGGCGAAGGTCGCGGGCGGCGGGCCGAACGCGTCGACCGCCTGGTTGACGACCGTGCGAGCGAGGGTGCGACCGCCGGCGATCCCGATCGCCGCGCCGATGCCGAAGGGGATGATGCGCCCCATCATGAGCGAGCCCTGCTTGACCACCTGGCGCTTGATGAACCGCTTGGCGAGGACCCTGTTCACCTGCTTGATCGTGCTCTGCGGCATCGTCGTCAGGAGAGCCGTGCCCCACGCGGCCGCGGGCTTGCCGGACGCGTCGGCGACCGTCTGCGCCCCGGACTCGCCGAGGACGGTCGCGAGCAGGAGGGCGCGGCGGCGTTCGATGTCCTCGACCTGGATGCCGTGGACCTCGGCGACCGCGAGCGCGTACGCAGAGGAGGAGGCGAAGAACGTCGCGACGTCGCCGCTGCTCAGCGCGAGGCTCACACCTGTCCCGACACCGGGGACGGCGGCTGCGGCACCGACGGCGCCGCCAGCGCCCTGGAGGACCAGCGCGTACTCCTTGCTGAGGAGCTCGATGATGCGGGCGGGGCTCGCCTCGGGGTTGCGGCGCCGCAGCGAGTCGACGTGGCCGCGGATGGTCGACGAGGGCATCGTGACGGCTCGGTCGATCGCCGCGTCGATGATCGGCGTGCGGGAGTGTCCCCGGGTGATGTTCGGCAAGGAAGCTCCTGTGCTCGTGCGGTGCGACCGGCGTTCCCTGGTGTCAGGCCTCGGACGGCTCGGCGTCCACGGAACGGTCGGCACCCGTGACGGACTCGATGTGCAGTTCGACCGTAGTGCCAGCGGTGAGAGTTCGCCCGACGGTGCACGCCTGGTCGATCGCGCGCTGCACGACGGTGAGGAGCCGCTCGGCAGCGGCAGGCTCGAGGGCGGAGAGGTCGACCTCGAGGCGCTCGACGAGGCTCGTGTAGCGCTCCTCCTCGACGTTCTTGGCACCCGAGACGTGGATGACGGCGTCATAGTCGTCGCCGAGCCGGCGCGCGAACGGCACGTCGGAGCTGAGGCCCGTGCAGCCGGCGAGCGCGATCTTCAGCAGCTCGCCCGGGGTGAAGGTGTCCGGAGCCTCGGAACCGCCGATATGCACGACGCCACCCCGCTCGGAGCGCCCCGTGTAGAGGCGGGGGCCGGTGCGCTCGACCCACAGTGCGGGTTGCGCAGGTGCGTCCGGTGTCGGGGCGGGCTGGGCAGCAGGGGCATCAGCAGGGGCAGGGGTGCCTGAGTCGGTCATGCGGCCGATTCTCTCACCGGCGGGTCAGAGGTCGCGCGACCACTCCGCCTCGACGCTCGCGGTCCGGAACCCGAGCGCGATGTTGATCGCGAGCATGTGGGCGTTCTCGGCCGCGTTCCACGTATGGATGCGTTCCGCAGCGGGCCCCACGCGTGCCAGCTCGGTGAGGAGCGCCGTCTTGACGAGCATCCCGAGCCGGTGACCCCGGTGCTCCCTGAGCACGAGCGTGTCGTTCTGGAAGACGACCTCCGGGGCGTCGAGCGGGAACGCGACCTCCGTGTAGGCGACGAGCGTGCCGCTCGGGATGTGCTCGGCGGCGACGACGACGCGCCCTTGGCCGCGCTCGCGGATGTCGGTCGCGGCCGCGAGGACGCGGGCGGCGTCCCACGGGTCCTCTTCCAGGTCGACGTCGCCGCTCGGGGCGTCCGTGCTCATGCGGGTCTTGAGGACGGCCATGCTGTCGAGCCACCCGGCGGGCGGGTCGACCTGCCACACGTGGACGCGGTAGTCGGGGCCGGCCGCGGTGAGGGCGTCGTCGTGCAGGGCCCCGAGGAGCGCCGGTGGCACCGGGAGATCGAGGACCGAGTGCCGGGCGACCTGCTCGAGGGTCATGCTCTGGGCGAGGATGAACTGCGTCGTGTCGTCGTCGAGGGGGACGCGCCCGGATCCTGTCGGAGCCTCGATCGCTCTCGGGCCGGGCGGTGGCTCGGGGGAGAAGGCGGCGTCCGAGAGCAGGAGACGACGGCCCGACGCCCGCACGACGCCCAGCGCAGCCTCCGCCAGCGCGGTCCCGACCCCCTGCCGCCGGTGCGCGGGGTGCACGCCGACGAAGACGCGCGCCGTGTGGGAGTTGCCCACCTGCGGCAGGCCGATCATCGCCTGCCCGACGACGGCGTCGGCCGACCGGGAGCCCGCCGTGACGGCGACGAGCCGCCGGACCAGGCGGTACTCGGGCGCGAGCATCGTGGCGCGGGCCGTCGCCGCGTCGAGGGCGAGGTCGGTGTTCGCGTGGATCTCGACCTCGCAGGCCCGCGAGACCGCGGCGGCGCCGTGGAGCGGCCAGGCGTCGGCTGCGTCGAGGTCGGCGGGGACCGTCGCCTCGACGATCTCGACCGGGGAGGTGGGCGCGGGGGACGTGCTCTCAGGAGGGGTCATCTCGACGATCGTCGCGCCTGGGGATGGCTCGTCGCCAGTCATTTCTCGGGACGTGCGGGCTTCCAGCCGGTCGGAACCCTGTCACAGGTCCTGCGGAGCGACCCCGTGGCCTCCGTACGATGGCGCCATGACCGACGCCCTGCCTCCGTGCCCATCCTGCTCCAGCCCGTACACCTATGAGATGGGGGCGCTCCTCGTGTGCCCGGAGTGCGCGCACGAGTGGTCCCCGGCTCCGGCGGAGGAGCCGCAGCAGAAGGTCGTCAAGGACGCTGTCGGCAACGTCCTCGCGGACGGTGACACCGTGACGGTCATCAAGGACCTCAAGGTCAAGGGCAGCGCCACGGCCATCAAGGTGGGGACCAAGGTGCGGGGCATCCGCCTGGTCGACGGGGTGGGCGACCACGACATCGACTGCAAGGTCGACGGGTTCGGGCCGATGCAGCTCAAGTCGAGCGTGGTGAAGAAGGTCTGACGGTCGGGAACTTCTGCCTGCTCAAAACCCATCTACCAAACGACAGGTATGCGTGACGATTGATCCAGTGGTCGATAACGATGTCGACGCCAGAGTTAATCGCCCAAGGGTAGACGACTTCGGATTGTCTTCACCATTTCGTCGACGTTCTCACGGTCGGACGGCCATGAGACGATCAGGGGTGCCAACGCGCGTACGACGTGGGACTTCCCGCCGTACTCTGCGGCTAGCGAATCAATCCAGTCGTGATGGTCGACACCGTCCAAGCGTGCGAGAACGGCGCGGAGGTGATCAGCTCCGGCGGGAAACGGTGGAATCCAGGTCACTTGGCCAGATCGCCACCGTCCAACAGCCGCCTGCAGGACGACCTCGGGTGAGGCGTGTCCGGGAAGGAATGTGTGGTGGGGGTTCATGGCCTTATGGCGCTGATCGCCGTCGAGCACGCCCAAGATTGCCGGGCCGCCACCAACGGGACGGCTCCGCTCGGTCGCAGCGCGCACGCCAGACTCTCCATCAAGTGAATAGTTTATGTTGACGCGCCTCCTCAACTCGGAGTCAACTAGTTCGAGTATTTCCCCGAGGAGCATTGCCGCACACTCGTCTTCCGTAACGAGCTGCAGTGACGGCGCGAATGTAGCGCCCAACTGTCTCGCAATCTGATCCGAGCTAAGCGAGCTCATAATTCTTGGCGCGGGGCTTGATGCTATAACGATGACGCTCTGTTCGGGCAGGTGTCGAAAGAAGCCAGGGGTGTGACTCGCACACACAACGGTTAGATCATTATCTATCACAAGTTTCATCAGAGCGTAAACCAAGGCGTCATGAGAATAGACCGCTAAGTGACTTTCGGGCTCCTCGAGCAGCACAATCGAGCCCCTCTCAAGTCTCGAGAGGCGCCATGCAAGCGTGAGCGCGGCTAGTTCACCACGTCCCATGCCGAGCGAGTCATAATTGCTACCTTCCACTTTGACGGAAAAGAATGGAATCGGATCTTCGTCGTCGGTTAGGCCGGTTATTTCGTATACGGCGATGCTCTCGTACTTCTTTCTTAGAACATAGTTCATTAGAATGCAGAACTCTTCCCCGAGGTCCGCCGCGTCGACCCCCTCCAGGAAGTCACTGCTCGAGGGGTCCATACGGAACCGACGTACCAGGTCTTCGGACTCGCCCGAAGGGTCCAGATAGACAACCGGCACTGTGCATGCCGAGTCTCCGGTCGATACGCCATCCGAGTCGACCGAAAACGATGCCGTCCACGCGGCGCCACCGCTCGTGCCGGATAACGAGATCTCCTGCATCCAAAGGGGGCAAGTCCGGACGCCCGTCGGAGCAGGGTCGCCACCTGTTAGAGCGCGCCAGAGTGCGCCAAGTAGGCTGCTCTTTCCGGCGCCATTCCCTCCACTCAGGACCGTTAGCCCCGGCGCGAAAGGCAGTGCAAATTCCTCTCCAAGATTAGTCGTGACGTGCGCTGCGTTTAGTACGGTCCCGTAATTTCGCTCAGAAAGCGATCTCCGCCATTTGGCTCGTTCGACGGCTCTCAGATCCATCCCTCGCCGCCCCAATTAACCTCTTGAGCGAACTCAAGGAGTGTTTTCTCGATATCGCGGGAGTCCAGAACTGCCCGAGCGCGGAGCGCCAATTGAGCCGCGGGGTGCTGCAGTCCATCCATTGATCCGCCCGTCTCGTTGAGGGCGATCCACGCAACCATATCGCGCAGTACCACGGATGACACATCGGCTACGCGCGCTGTTGAGCGGTCGTGGAACACTGCGAGTCCAGCGCCGATGTCGCTCGCCGCAGAGGCGTCTCGGTAAGCGCGGCCAAATTCGACGAAGGTGATGGCTGCTTCGACGCGCTCGCCGAACTCTGCGAGGTCGCCGTAGAGTGCGATCTCTGATATAAAGCACAGCCAGGTGTGGAATGTTGCCTTGTTTGGCTTGAGTCCCATGCCGCCACGAATAAGTTTCATTGCTAAGAGGAAGTCCAGAGATCTTCTTGCCGTCTCAATTACGTTCTCGGAGAATCCATCTTCGCGTCGGTATCTCAAGGTCACCCGCTGCGCGGTGACCTTCACTGTAATTGCACGCTCTTCCAGCGTGAGGAGAAAGCGAGCGATCATGTCATCGTAGGCGAGGCGCGAGTTCGAGAAGCCGACTCCATCCGCAGTCATTCCGCGGCCGACTGCCCAGCGGACGAGATCCTTGACCTGGTCGCGAGCGCCTCCCATGAACGCGTTGCGTTTCTCCGCTTCGGTGAGACTCGTTGGCTGATTAAGCCTGAAGAACAGTTCGTGGGGTTCCTCGGGTCGATAGTTCTGCAGTTCGAGAACTCGAATCGAGAACATATCGTAGCGGTCGCGTACCGTGGTGGGCAGTTCTTGGTAGCGGAGGCCGTGAAGTTCGGCAATCTGGGGGTCGAAGGGCTCAATGCGTCCGTCCACGGGAATTATCCCGCGGGAGAAATCTCGGAGGGCCGTTAGTCGTTGCTGCCCGTCCAGAACGTCGAAGCCACCACTTTCGCGGGCCACAAGGTGAACGGGAGGAATGTGCCACCCTCGAAGGACGCTGTCTACAAGACGCTGCTTCTTTCCCTTGCTCCAGACCTCGCCTCGTTGGAAGTTGGGCTGCAGATCGATAGACCCTCGGTTGATGCGTCCAACGAGTGTCTCAAGGTCAGGGTCGCGAGGAATGAACTGCATGGAGCCTCCAGGGTGGCGTGGTGACGGCGCACCGTGATTATGACCCACCGGCTCATTCCTTGGCTGCCTGTACTGTGCGTGTCGTCCGGTGCGCCATGCGCCGACCGGACGAGATGCCTCGGCCATACGCCGGGGTGTTCTCAAGGTCCGGAGGGCGCGCTCTCTGACTCGAACGCGGATGCTCCACCGTCTAGGACTAGCGATCGGGTGACTGATCGGCCACCGAACGGTTGTAGCCACGATGAGGTCGCCGGCTGGTGATGACTGGGGACTCGAGGTGCCACGGAGAGCGTCGCACGGTGTTGGCAGTGCTCGCCGGTCTCTGTCCTGCGCATCGGGCAGGTGGGCTCTCCGAGGTTTGATGGCTTCGTCGGCGGGCGAGCTGGAGCCAGAGCGACCACCTGCGGCGCGGGAACTGGATCACAAGCGCAAGAACTGAGCCGGTGCCGGGGGCAGCAGAGCCTGAGCTAACCGGTCCGAAGTCTGGATGTATGGGCCGTCCGCGAAGGGGAAGACACGTGAGAGCTAGTGGATCACGAGAGGCCTGTTCGACCTCTGCGAACGGTCAGAGCGGGCTTGTTATACGAGTTCGCGAGCGCGCCTGTCCGCGAGGCCCATATTCTCGGCGGTCGCTAGTTCCACCCCAGCGGTCCGGCGGGCTCGAATCTGCCACGCGTCTCGCTCTCGAGCGCCCTGCGATGAGAGAGATCCTGAACCTCTTGCGCACAGGCAGAGGCCTTGCGGTCGTCGACGCGCATCGTCGTGGTGGCCGGGGCGTGATCGGTCGAGACCAGCTCGAAGTCCCCGTCCGCCGCGCGACACGAGTGGACTATTGCGTGTAATCGACTGGACTCTCCGCTGGTCTCGTAGTCCGTAGAGCGCGCGCGGGCCGTCACGAAGCAGTTAGCTAGAGAGCGCGGGCCGTGGAAGGCTCCGAACCAGGAATCACCACCCCCGGAGGGAGCGGGAGCTCCTACTCGCGAGATCCGTGTGTTGCAGACCGGGTCGTTGGAAGAGACGGTGCGGAAGTGATGGGTCGAACTAGAGAGCCAGCCGGATCGATCTGATGAGTGCCGGACGTGCCACTGCGTCTCCACTACTAGCGCGGGCGGATCGCGGCACCCGTGGGGCCGAGGTGCGCAGACCGGTCCTCTCTCCAGGCGAAAGCCGCTGACCTGCGCGCACACAATCGCCGCCAGTCGATGGATGGCCGGAGGAAGGGATCGCTCTGGCAGAATGGCTCTCGTGAATCCCTCAGTCCTCACCCCCTACCTGGAACGAGCCCTGCGCTTCCTGGTCCTGGTGGGCGAGACGTCAAGAGAGAGTCTGACTGAGGCGGTCCGCGATGACCGGGTCATGTACTCCTTCAGCGTGGCCGATATGGATCGTCTCGACCCGGGTGCTCGACTGATCAAGCTCGATCTCGCCAAGGATGTTGGGGGTCGCCGAGTGGCCCCGACGTCAGGGGGCGAGAGAATGATGAAAGCGCTCGACGCAGTTGGGAACACCGAGCTCGAAAGCGGGGGACTGATCCATCGGGAGCCCGTCGCCATCGTTGGCAACCCGACAGACCCGATCTTCTACGCCAGCATTTTGACTGAGCTTACTCACTTGGAGAATGTTCTCTTCGTAGATCGATACCTCCCCGCCCAGGTTGTAGGCGACCTGGCTAGTCTCTCATCAATACGATCCATACTTACTGGTCCCGGCCCGGTTGCCGACGAAAAGGTGCCGAATGATACCGGCGAGCGACGGCTCGATCGGCTTCGGATACAGGCAGGGATCGGGGGCGGGGTTTCGATTCGACTCTCGAAGCAGATCCACGACCGCTATGCCCTTCCCGACGAAGGATCCGGCTACATCATCGGCGCAAGCCTTGGCGGCGTGAAGCTCACGACGATGGTGCAACTCAGTGAGAGTGCGACCGTCTCGTTGAGGCTGGAGCACGAGAAGATCTGGGATGAGGCGACTCCCGTAGAGCGGTTGGGGCGCTAAGAGCCTGCATGCGCGGTTACCCCGTGACCATCACTGGTGCGTTGCAGAGGCCCGCGCGGGTCTCCAGGACGCCCCGTGTTCCGCCTAGCCAGGTGGCTAGGAAGCGCCTAGCGACTTGCGCCCGGGGAGGTGTGCATCGGTCACGCTTCTTCCGCTCGGCGAATCGCCTTGCGAAGCTCCTCGCGTCGGGGAGCATCGCAAGCCTCCCGGGCTCGGACGCTGCAGCCACGACCTCCGCGAGGTCACCAGTGAAGAACGGTGCGGGGCCATCGGCGTAAGTGGACCCGAGGGCAGTCAGGTGCACCCGGTACAACAGAGAGGTGTCTATCTAGTGGGGCAGAGGGGGGCCAGACCTTGGCACGCTGACTCTCCATGACTTGCGGGTACACGGCGCCTTCCCTCGCGATCGCCCACTGGGCGAACGCCAGGTCGCTTCAGAAGGTGATTCTCGGGCGTCAGTGCGCGAAGCTCGCGTTGGACACATGCGCGGGGCTCTTCGACACGGATCTCGACGCATTCGGCGACGCCATGTCGGCAGGGTTCGAGGCGACGTCTGCTCACCATGTGCTCACCACCGCTGCCGCTCCGGCGGCAGGGGTGACGGTCCTGCGACCGCGATCACGGGCTTGACCTGCGTAAACGTGTGGTGCGCCCGGGCAGATTCGAACTGCCGACACCCGCTTTAGGAGAGCGGTGCTCTATCCCCTGAGCTACGGGCGCGTGAGCGTGACAAGGTTACCCGACGGGCCTCGGGCCTCGGACGCGGGTTCTCACAGTGCGGATCTCGATGCCCGGATCGACCTGTTTGTGCTCTACTCTCGAGCGGACGACCAAAGGCTGGTGAGAGTGGCGCAAGTCACCTACCGCGGGTCATTGACCCTGGGTATTTGAACGTGCATACTTTATCTCGACAGCGCGTGCCGCCTGCCCCCTGCGCGGCACGCGCTGTTTTCATGCCCGGCGATGCCGTCCTGTGCGCCCCCCAGGCCCGGATGGACCGGCGAAGCTCGTCCGACCGCCCGAGGCCGGACGCGCCGCCCGCCGCAGCGGGTGAAGTCACCCGGATCGCGCCGCGGCGCCCGGCGAGTCAAAGTCCCGTTTCTCCCCCTGGCGGCTAGCGTTCCAAGGTGACTGTTCCCGAACGCGACAAGCAGGCGGGTACGCGGAGTGCCGCGGCGAGCGGACCTCAACCGCCCGAGCGCACCACCACCCAGCCGTCCACGGAGGGACACGCCGACATGACCACCGACGCAGCGGCGAGGCTCTCACCAGCTCAGACCGACACCAGCAGCACCTCGAGGGATGCTGCGCGCCCCGGCGACCCGGCCGCACCGCCGACCCCGCCCGCCGTCGTGCGCACCCCGACCACGAGCGAGCTCGTCACCGCCGCCGTCGAGCGGTGGCGCACCACGCTCGTCGCGCTCGCCGGTGGCTCGACGCTCGCCGACATCGGCCTGCTCGGCGACGCCGTCCTCGACCTCACCGCCGCGCACCCGTCGGGCATCGCCCAGCTCTTCGCCGGGCGCAGCACCCGCCTGGCCAACATCTTCCGCGAGGGCGGCTCCCTGCCCGTCGCGCGCCGGCGCGCCCGCGCCGTCTCCCAGCGCTCACAGGAGCAGGCCGAGCGCTACGGCATCGCGCCCACCTACCTCGCCATCGGCATCGCCACGTGGACCGAGTACGGCACCGACGACGCGAGCGACGACGTCGCCGCCCTCGCCCGCGCCACCGGCAGCGGCACCGTGAGCCACGGCGGCACGAGCGTCTACGACGACGTCGCGGTGACCTCCACCCGCGGACACGGCCGCACCGTCCGCGCCCCCGTGCTCCTGCGCCCGATCTCCATCACCGCCCGTGGCGGGGGAGAGTCCGACTACGAGCTCACGCTCGAGCCCACCGCGGAGATCAACCCCGTCCTGTCCCGGGCGCTGCGCTCGCGCGGCGCCCTCCTCGACCCGACCGCCCTCGCGCGCGGAGCGTTCACCGGGTCCGGCTTCGACCCCTCCACCGCGCTCGACCGCATCAACGCCCTCGGCGGCGCGGTCCTCAGCGACTTCAAGCTCTCCGACCGCCTCCTCGTCGGCACGTTCGTGCACCCCGGCCAGATGCTCGTCGACGACATCGACGACCTCGCGGCGGGTCTAGAGCGCCACGAGATCATCGCCGCTCTCGCCGGTGACCAGGCAGCGATCGACTCGCTCAGCCACCCGCTCACCGGGGTGCGCACGGGCGACGCCGAACCGAACATGGAGCGCGGCGTCGGCGACCTCGACCCGTCAGGCCGGCAGGTGCTCGACGCGCTCGCCACCGGCAGCCACCTCTTCATCGACGCCCCCGTCGGCGCGGACTCCACAGCAGCCGTCGCTGCCGTCGTCGCCGAGGCCGCAGCCATCGGGCGCAGCGTCCTCTACGTGCCCGGCCACCGACGCGCCGCCGACGCCCTCAGCGTCCGGCTCGGCGAGCTCGGCCTCGACGACCTCCTGCTCGACGTCACGCCCAACCCGAGCTGGCGCACGATGGTCTCGCGCCGCCTCCTCGGCGCGATGACGCTCGAGCCGCCCCACGTGGACGCCGCCGCGATCGCCGACCTGCGGCTCCAGCTCGTCGAGACCCGCACGCGGCTGACGCGGATGATCGACGGCCTCCACCAGTCCCGCGAGCCGTGGGGCATCTCCGCCTACGACGCCCTCCAGGCCCTCGCCCGGCTCACCGCCGAGCGCCCGGCGCCGTCGACCACCGTGCGTCTCGACGCCGCGACCGTGGCCCGCATCGCGGCCATCCGGCCCGCCGTCGGAGCCGACCTCGTCCGCGCCGCGTCGCTCGACGCCTTCACGCTCCGCCCCGCCTCGACCCCGTGGTTCGGTGCCGACCTCGTCCGCGAGGCCGACGCGGACGCGGCGATCGCGCGCATCGAGCGGCTGCTCGACGTCACGCTCGTCGACCTGCGCAGGCACATCGAGACGGTCGTCGACGACACCGGCCTCGTCACCCCCCGCACGGTCGTCCAGTGGGGCGAGCAGCTCCGGATGCTCGGGGGGATGCGCTCGACGCTCGACGTGTTCCAGCCGCTCGTGTTCGAGCGCACCGCAGACGACCTCGTCGCGGCCACCGCGACCCGCCAGTGGCGCGCCGACAACGCGATCGAGATGAGCGGGCTGCACCGCCGCCGCCTCGTCAAGCGCGCCAAGGACATGGTCCGCCCCGGTACCCGCGTCACCGACCTCCACACCGCGCTCCTCCAGGTCCAGACCCAGCGTGAGGCGTGGGCGGCGCACTGCCCCGGTGGCGGCTGGCCCCGCCTGCCCGAGGGCCTCGCCGCGATCGAGGAGACCTTCGAGTCCGTCCTGGCCGACCTCGCCGAGCTCGATGCGGTCCTCGCCTCGACCCCCGGCGGCGCCGGCCTCGCGACGCTGCCCCTCGGTGAGCTCACCGAGCGCCTCCAGAAGCTCCTCGACGACCGCTCCGCGCTCCTCTCGCTGCCGGACCGGACGACAACCCTGCGTCACCTCACGAGCCTCGGTCTCGGCGAGCTCCTCGGCGACCTCTCCCGTCGCCGAGTCGACGGACCGCTCGTCGAGGCAGAGCTCGACCTCGCCTGGTGGAGCTCGGTCTTCGAGCAGATCCTCTCCGCCGACCCGTACCTCGCCGAGGTCGACGGCGCGAGCATCGAGGCGCTCGCCGACCGCTTCCGCCGGCTCGACCGGGCCCACGTCGACTCCCTCGGCGTCCCCGTCCGGGCCGCCGCCGTCCAGCAGCTCCACGGCTCGCTGCGCGACAACCGCGACCAGGCCGAGGGCCTGTTCGCCCAGCTCGTCGAGGAACGCCTGACGAGCGTGCGCACCGCGATGGACGACTTCGGCGACGTCATGCGCAAGCTGCGCCCCTGCCTCGTCGCCACGCCCACCCTCGTGCCGCACCTCCTCCCCGCGCACCGGACGGTCGACCTCGTCATCCTCGACGCAGTCCAGCACCTTCCCGTCGAGGCCGTCCTCTCGGCGATCGCGCGCGGCCGCCAGGTCCTCGTCGTCGGTGACGCGCGCTGCGCCTCCGGCGAGGCCGTCCGGAGCCTCTCCGCCCTGCTCCCGACGGTCGCGCTCGCGGGCGACGCGTCACGGCGCGACCCGCTGCTCACGTCCTTCCTCGTCGAGCACGGCTACGAGGGAGTGCTGCGGCCCATGCCGTTGCCGTCCGCCGAGCAGCTCGTGACCTTCGACGCCGTGCACGGGGCCGGTATGCCCGACCCGGTCTCCGGGGCGGTCGAGTCCACCCAGGTCGAGGTCGACCGCGTCGTCGACCTCGCGATCAGCCACGCGCTCGACCGGCCGGAGGAGTCGCTCGCGATCATCGCCGGGTCGCGCGTCCACGCCGACCGCATCCGCGAGGCCGTCCTCGCCCAGGTGCGTCAGAACGCGGCCCTCGGCACGTTCTTCGACTCGCGTCGACCGGAGCCGGTGGTCGTCGCCGACCTCAAGGGCGTCGCCGGCCTCAGCCGCGAGGCGGTCATCTTCTCCGTCGGTTTCGGCCGCACCCCGCACGGTCGCGTCCTGCACCGCTTCGGCGAGATCTCCGGGCCGACGGGCGACGCGCTGCTCCTCAACGCCATCGGCGTGACGCGACGCAGGCTCTCCGTCGTCAGCTGCTTCGGCGCCCAGGACCTCGACCCCGAGCGCCTGCGCGGAGCGGGCGCCCAGCTCCTCGGCGCGCTGCTCGACTTCGCCGAGCACCGACCCACCGAGATCGGTGCCGAGCGCCTCGACCTCACGGTGAGCCAGCCGCACCCCGACCGTCTCGTCATCGACCTCGCGGAGCGTCTGTGGCGCACCGGCCTGACGGTCGAGACGCAGCACGGGACCGCGGGTGGCGAGCAGATCCCGCTCGTCGTCGGTCACCCCGACCTCCCCGGCGAGCTGCTCGTCGCCGTCCTCACCGACGACGACGCGTACACCGCCGAGCGCAGCATCCGCGTCCGCGACCGCCAGCGGGCCGAGCGGATGGAGCGTCTCGGCTGGCACGTCATCCAGGTGTGGTCCGTCGCGCTCTTTCTCGACCCCGAGCGCCAGGCCAACCGCATCCGCGAGGCCGTCTTCGAGATCGAGGCCCGCCGCCGTGCGCAGCGCCAGCCCGTCACCGGGGCGCTGCCGATCATCGGGCTCGCCGGCGCCGTCCCGCTGGCCGCCCTCGGCGACGTCGACGACGCCGGGCAGGACGACCTCGTCGATCCTGCGGCGCCCGTCGTGGCGACGGCCGTCGAGCAGGACGTACCGGTGCGGGCCGGAGGCGATGGTCCCGTGCGCACCCCGGCCCAGGGCACGCTCGGCTTCGACGACGTCGCACTCGACCGCGGCCCCCGACCCGAGGTCGAGGCCGGCCTGCCGATCGCCGCGTACGGCGACGACCAGCTCGACGAGCTCGTCCTGTGGATCGCCGCCGACGGGATCGCCCGCGACCACGAGCAGCTGGGTCGCGCGCTGCGGGCCGAGCTCGGCATCACGCGCCGCAACCACCGGGTCGACACCGCCGTGGCGAACGCCGTCCGCCGTCTGCTCGGCTAGGACGTCATGACGAAAGAACGCGCGGTGTCCGGCGCGGGCGAGGCGACACCTGCCGACGCAGTGCCGGGTGAGCCTGTGCCTGCCGTGCGGCCACGCAGGGGGAACCGTCGTGTCGTCCGGAAGGGCACCGAGCACGAGGTGGTGGCGGGTCCCAGCTCGGATGAGGTCTCGACCGGCTGGTCCGAAGGGCAGGATGCCGCAGGCGACGCGAACGACGCACGGCTCGCGAGGGACGTCCCGCCCCACTGGTGAGTGGCGCCGTCGGCGGACAGTCGATGGACCGGTCGCCAGACGACTGCAGGGGGTGAGCCCATGACGGGCTCACCC